>CAZCPK010000159.1:0-8577 GCA_964500755.1 uncultured Anaerolineales bacterium | reverse complement strand
TCCCTTGATTTGCTTCGAAATCCCCGGAAGGTCATAAACCATAAGGCCCTCTCCAGAAGGAGAGGGCCTTGATATCGACGTGACGGGCGACTACTCGAGTTCGACGGTCGCGCCGGCGTCTTCCAGTGTGGCCTTGGCGTCCTCGGCGGCGTCCTTGCCCACACCTTCCAGGACGGGCGAGGGGGCGCTCTCGACCAGTTCCTTGGCCTCTCTGAGACCCAGGGTGGTGAGTTGCCGAACCGCCTTGATGACGTTGATCTTTTTGGGGCCGAAATCCTTGAGGACGACGTCGAATTCCGTCTTTTCCTCTTCGGGCTCGGCGGCCGCGGCGGCGCCAGGCATGGCGGCCATGGCGACGGGGGCAGAAGCGCTAACGCCCAGCTTCTCCTCAAGCGCCTCAACCAGCGCGCTGGCTTCCATAAGGGTAAGTTCGCTGATTTCCTCTACCAATTTTTCGATATCTGCCATGTTGACTACTCCTCTTTATCTTGAACCTATTGTAATGAATGTGTCGATCTAACAAACTGATGCGGAAGTACCTAAGCGGCAGCGGCCTCTGGAGAGGCGCCTCCTTCTTCCAACTTGTCCACATAAGCCTGCACGACGTTGAGAATCTGACGGACGCCACTGGCGACGACGCCGGCGGTCTGCGTAGCAGGCGCGTTGATGGTAGCCAGCACTTTCGCAAAGAGCTCGTCACGGGTCGGCAGCTCTGCCAGGGTGTTGGCCTCTTCGGACGTATAAAAACGCCCCTCAACCAAAGCGCCACGGATTTTGAATTCGGCTTCCTCAACATCTCCTGCGAAGGTCTTGAACGCCTTCGCCAACGGCGGGGTGTCCTGATGACAGAACGCTACCAACGTGGGACCGATCAGCAGCTCCTCGGGCACCGCGAGATCTTTGTCCTCAAGGACCCGCTGCAAGAGGGTGTTCTTGATGACGTAAACGTCGCCCTCTTTCTCTCGAGTCTCCCCACGCAACTCCTCCATCTGTTGTACGGATAAGCCGCTGTAGTGGGCAAAGACAATGCCCTCACTCTTCTCCAGTTGTTCCCGGTACTCGGCAATCAACTCTTCCTTACGTTCGCGTGAAATGGCCAAGCTATCTCACCTCCTTTTTCTGGCTCTAAACCACCGGATATGCAAACAAAAAGTCCTTGTGCCGTGAGACACAAGGACCTGAACCTCTCCAAGATCGGAGGTCAAACGTTCGGTTCGTCCTTGCCTCGGCCGGAAATTAAGCGCTCGCACGCACCGGCTGTCTTCGGCACAGGGATAAACGCGTGTTAAGAAATCTGTTACGCGGGGGCCTCCATCGCTAAGGCGGCCAGCGGATCAACTTTGACGCCGGGTCCCATCGTGGGCGTGACCGTCACGCGCTGGACGTAACTCGCTTTGTTGATCTGCGGCGGTCTTGCCTGGCGAATGGTTGACATGATAGCGCCCATATTGCCCAACAGGTCCTCCACAGGGAAACTGACCTTCCCGATAGGGAAGTGCAGGTTGCCCGTGCGATCGAGGCGATACTCGACCTGACCCGCTTTCGATGCCTTGATAGCGCGCGGTAAATCGTCCAGCGGGACCATGGTGCCGGTCTTGGGATTGGGCATCAAGCCACGCGGTCCCAAAATACGTCCCAGGCGCCCCACTTTGGACATCATCTGTGGAACGGCAATCGCAACGTCGAAATCCGTCCACCCGTCCATTATCCGCTGAATACCCTCGTCGTCGCTGATCACGTAATCGGCGCCGGCTTCCTCAGCGACCGATTCATCGCCCGGGCCCACGAAGACCAACACTTTGATCGTCATACCCAGACCGTTCGGCAGCTGGATCATGCCACGGATCTGTTGATCGGCGCGGCGCGGATCCAGGCCCGTGCGGAGATGCATCTCGACGGTCGCGTCGAAGTTGGCGTAGCTGATCTCCTTGACCAGTTCCAACGCCTCCTGGGGCTCGTAGGTGCGCGCACGATCCACCTTCTGAATTGCGTCTATATATTTCTTTCCTCGTCTTGCCATCTTTTCTCTAACACTCCTTGTGGTACAAGCGGGTGTCTGCCCTCCCACACAACCTGATACCTACAGTAGCTGACGACTATGCCTTGATAAGAATGCCCATGCTGCGGGCCGTTCCAGCGATCATGCGCTCGGCGGCCTCGATGTCGTGGGCATTCAGATCCTTCATCTTCTTCTCGGCAATTTCCCGTAACTGGCTGGGGGTGATGGTGCCGACCTTATCACGATTCGGCTCAGACGATCCCTTGTCGACACCCGCTGCCTTGCGGAGTAGATCCGCGGTCGGCGGGGTCTTGAGGATGAAGTCAAAGGAAGAATCCTGATAAATGGTGATCTCGGCGGGAATAATCTCGCCGGCCATATGGGACGTCTTGGCGTTATACTGCTTACAAAAGCCCATAAGGTTGATGCCGTGCTGCGCCAGGGCCGGGCCGATGGGCGGCGCCGGATTGGCCTTGCCGGCAGGAATCTGTAACTTAACGACTGCTTTTACCTTTTTCTTTGCCATCTTCCTGAACTCCCTGTTTACTTACCCGAACGAAGAGTCCGGGGACCTACTTACAATTTCTCAACTTGGAGGAAATCCAACTCTACGGGCGTCTCCCGTCCAAAGAAAGAGACCAGAACGTGAAGTTGGGCGCGTTCCTCGTCGATGTCCTCCACGATGCCGATAAAATCGGCGAAAGGCCCTTCGATAATTCGCACCTTCTGGCCCTGCTGAAAGGTCGCCCGTATCTGCGGCGTCTCGGCCTCCATCCGGCGCAAAATCGACCGGACCTGTTCCCGGCGCAGCGGCACGGGCTTGTTGCCCATACCGACGAAACCGGTGACGCCGGGCGTATTTCGTACCACGTACCACGAGTCATCGGTCTGGATCATCTGCACCAGGATATACCCAGGATACAGACAGCGCTCAACATTATGTCGCTCGCCATCTTTGATCTCAATCTCCTCCACCGTGGGCACAACCACCTGGTAGATGTAGTCCTGCATCCCCATGGATTCGATACGCTGCTCCAGATTGTGCTTCACCTTTTGCTCAGAACCCGAATAGCAGTGAATAACGAACCACGCGCGTTGCTCCTTTTCGCCGAGCAGATCATCGTCGGCGAAAGGGTCCGGCAAGAGATCGTCGCTCTGCGACAGCTCTTCCAGCGACAAAGGCTCGACCGCTTCTTCCTCGGCTTCACCCAAGTCTGGGGCAGGCGGAGGCGTGGGTTCCGGCTCCGGTTCCGGCTCTGGCTCTGGCTCCGGCTCCGGTTCTTCTGGAGGCTCCTCAGGCTTCTCCGCAACGCCGAAGCGCTTTAGGAGATCCTCAGGGGAGAGCGGCGTGTCCGACAGCCCAACACCTTCTTCTTCGACGTCGGCTTCGTCTTGCTGCTCTTCCTCTTCGAAGGATAGATCTTCATTCATAAGATTCCTTAACCTTCTTCACCCTGTCCAATCAAGACACCGGCCCCCACTAGCGCCGCTGCGATGACAGCGCCCCCAATCATAAATCCTACGTTCTGGTTAATGATCCCACGTACGAGCCAGCCGAAGAACAGATCGAGTGCCCCCAGGAGAATCGCCATTCCCAGCGTCACCAATCCAACGATCTTCGTCAGCGCAATCGCCTGCTCCCGGGTCGGCCAGCGTACCTTGCGCAACTCCATCATGGTATCGCGGAAGTAACGCACCAACGCATTTTCTTTTCTCTTGTTGCTCTTTCGGCGGGCCATCTACTCCTCCGTACGATCAGTCCTTACAGTTTAAAGACACCGCCCTTACCGCGACGGTGTCTCACAAGCAGGCAGGCGAGGCAGGAATTGAACCCGCAACCTACGGTTTTGGAGACCGTTGCTCTGCCTAGTTGAGCTACTCGCCTACAAAAACGGCTACTTCTTCTCCCGATGCAACGTATGCTCCCGACAACGAGGGCAATACCGTCGCAATTCCAACCGACCAGGGTCGTTGCGCCGATTCTTCTCGGTAAGATAGTTTTGCTCACCACACTCGGTACAAACGAGCGTGACGTGTGTACGTACTGCTTTTTTTCGAGCCATAATACCTCTTTATCTCTATCTATGCTCGAAGGCACCCGGCCTTCTAAGCCCATGCGCGGACTTGAACCGCGGACCCCTATCTTACCAAGATAGTGCTCTACCACTGAGCTACATGGGCGCAGCTGTCTCGATGGGCAGAGGCGGATTCGAACCACCGAAGGCTGTGCCAGCTGATTTACAGTCAGCCCCCTTTGTCCACTTGGGTATCTGCCCTCACTAGCCGACGGTGGGAATCGAACCCACACCCCTCCGCTTACAAGGCGGATGCTCGACCGTTGAGCTACGTCGGCGCATCGGACGATTATTATAACATGCCGACGCATCCGGTCAAGGGGGACGCCCTCTCCGCAGGCAACGTAAAGTATACACAAGTCCCAGGTTTTGTCAAACGTCCGCTTTATCAAACATTCGCTTCACCAAACGTTCGTCCGCGCAATTTGCAGCCGACGTCCTTCCTCCATCCCGCCTCTCTACCTCTCTCGCACCTATGGTATCATTAGGGATAGATTCTGAAGGCGTCCCCACGAACCTTTGACTCGCTAAAGCTAAGAAGAATTTGAATCAACGAACAGGGGAATTCGATCGGGTTTTCGTAATCCTAATCCGCTCACCCATCGACCCCAACCGACCCACTAACTACCAGACCGATTTTCGAGGAGGTACAGATGTCAAAACCACGCGTCCTTGTAACCCGCAAGATTCCAGAGACCGGACTGCAACGGATGGCCGAGACGTGCGATCTGGATCTGTGGGACAAGCCACTACCGATTCCTCGGGAGGTGCTGCTCACCAGAGTGACGGATGCCCAGGGGCTGGTCACGCTGCTCTCCGACCGGATTGATGCGGCGGTGCTGAACGCCGCCCCCGAGCTACGCGTGATCAGCCAATACGCCGTAGGGTACGATAATATCGACGTGACCGCTGCGACGGCCCGGGGTATCCCCGTGGGCAACACGCCCGGCGTGCTCACCGAGGCCACGGCCGACCTCGCGTTCGCCCTGCTGATGGCGGCGGCCCGACGCCTCGTCGAGGGCGTGGACCACGTCCGCGCCGGCGAATGGCTGACCTGGGGCCCGAAGACTCTGCGGGGAGCAGATGTCTGGGGCGCGACGTTGGGCGTCGTGGGGCTGGGCCGTATCGGCGCGGCGATGGCCCGGCGTGGACGCGGATTTAATATGCGCGTGCTCTACACCGGTCCGCACCGCAAGCCCGACCTGGAGGCCGAGCTGGGCGTGAAGTTCCGTCCGTTGGAGACGCTGCTGACCGAAGCCGACTTCGTGAGCTTGCACTGCCCGCTGACGTCGGAGACCGCCGACTTGATCGACGCCGAGGCGCTGCGCACGATGAAGTCGACGGCGGTACTCGTCAACACGGCGCGCGGGGGCGTGGTTAAGACCGAGGCGCTGGTCGCGGCGCTGCGAGAAGGTGAGATCGCCGCTGCGGGCCTGGATGTGACCGATCCCGAACCCCTGCCGTCCGACCATCCCCTGGTCGGATTGTCCAACTGCGTCGTGACGCCGCACATCGGAAGCGCCACGGTCACCACCCGCACGCGCATGGCGGAGATCACGGCGGAGAATCTGCTCGCCGGTCTGGCAGGCGAGCGCCTGCCGCATTGCGTCAACCCAGAGGTCTATACGTGACATTGGAAGTTCTGTTCACTTCCAGGTATAATTTGCATCATGAATAAGAAAGAACCGACCCCACTTCGCAAGCAGTACCTGCGTCTGAAAAGTCAATATCCCGACACCATCCTCTTCTTCCGCCTGGGGGACTTCTACGAGACCTTCGACGAGGACGCCGAACTGGTCTCGCGGGAGTTGGACATCACCCTGACCTCGCGCCCGGTGTCGAAGGGCGTGCGCGTACCGATGGCGGGCGTGCCCCACCACGCGGCGCCCGGCTACATCGCGCAGCTCATCGACAAGGGCTATCGCGTCTCCATCGCCGAACAGGTGGGGGAGCCCGACGGACGCGGGCCTATGGAGCGCCGCGTCGAGCGGGTCGTCACGCCGGGGACGTTGCTGGAGCCCGAGATGCTCGACGAGCGCCGGCCCAACTACGTGGCGGCCGTCATCATGGACGGTCAACGGGCCGGCGTGGCCTACGCGGAGATCTCCACCGGCGAGTTTGCGACCACGCAGCTGCAGGACGACGGCGATATCGTGAGTGCAGTGCGGCAGGAGCTGGCTCGTCTGCAGCCCCGCGAGGTGCTTCTACCCGAGATGGGCTCCTGGAAAGAGCGCGAGCCCGCTGCGCCGGAGACGCGTGCGGAAGCGGCGGCCCTCGACCAGCTGCCGGTGCTGGTGACCGACTGGCCCGTCTATCGCTTCGAGGAAAGCGGCGCCCGTCAGACGTTGACGGAGCATTTCGACGTGCAGACCTTGCAAGGCTTCGGCTGCGAGGGCAAGCCGTTGGCGATCCGGGCCGCCGGCGCACTCTTGACCTATCTCCAGGAGACGCAGCAGGGCGTGCTGCCGCAGATCACCGGGCTGGCGACCTACACGACCGCGCACTTTATGTCCATCGACGCCTCGACCTGGCGCAACCTGGAGATCACCGAGACGCTGCGCGGGGAGAAGCGGGGCTCGCTGCTGGGCGTGCTGGACGACACCGTGACGCCCATGGGCGGGCGTCTGTTGCTTCAGCGGCTGGCGCATCCGTTGCTGGACATCCCGGCGCTGGAGACGCGCCTGGATCAGGTCGCGGGCTTCACCCAAGCCAGCGTGGCGCGCGCCAACGTTCTGAAGGCGCTCAAAGGCGTCTCCGACCTGGAGCGGATGGCCAATCGGGTCGTCGCCGGGCGGGCCACGCCCCGGGATCTGGTGGGCATTCGGGCTGCGCTGGAGGTCGTGCCGGCGCTGCGGGAACAGCTGAAACAGGGTGTGGAGGAGGGGCCACCCGGCTTCGCGACGCTACTGGAGGGCCTTGACCCGGTGGAGGCGACGGCGAATCTGGTGGCGCGGGCCATCATCGACGAGCCGCCGGCCCAGGTGAGCGTCGGTGGCCTGATCCGGCCCGGCTTCTCCGAGGATCTGGACGCCATCGTCAACGCCAGCCAGGACGCTCGCGATTGGATCGCCGGGCTGGAGATGCAGGAGAAGGAACGGACAGGCATCAAGAGCCTCAAGGTCGGGCACAACAAGATCTACGGCTACTACATCGAGGTAACGAAGGCCAATCTCGACCGCGTGCCCGACGACTACGAGCGCAAGCAGACGCTGGTCAATTCGGAGCGGTACATCACCGCCGAACTGAAGGAGTACGAGAGCCGGGTGCTCAACGCCGAGGAGCGTATCGGCGAGCTGGAGTCGCGCCTCTTCAAGGAGATCTGTGCCCAGGTGGCGACCCACACCCCGGCGCTGTTGGAGACGGCGCGGGCGCTGGCCCGGCTCGACGTCGCGGCCTCGCTGGCGGAGGTCGCGCTGCGCAATCGCTACGTCCGGCCCACCTTCGTGCCGGAACCCGTGCTCGACATCGAGGCGGGACGCCACCCGGTGGTGGAGCGGACGCAGAACGAGCCCTTTACACCAAACGACCTGTTCATGGACGAGGAGAGCCGCATTCACGTTATCACCGGCCCCAACATGGCGGGGAAGAGCGTCTTCCTGCGCCAGGCCGCGCTGATCGTGCTGATGGCGCAGATCGGATCCTGCGTGCCGGCCGACGCGGCCCATATCGGCGTCGTCGACCGCATCTTCACGCGCATCGGCGCCTCCGACGAGCTGGCGGCGGGCCAGTCGACGTTTATGGTCGAGATGGTCGAGACGGCGAACATCCTCAACCACGCCACGCCGCACAGTCTCCTGATCCTGGATGAGGTGGGGCGAGGCACCAGCACCTACGACGGCATGGCCATCGCCTGGGCCGTCATCGAGTATCTGCACAACCATCCGGAGCGCCGCGCGCGGACGCTCTTCGCGACGCACTACCACGAACTGATCGAGATGGAGGAACGCCTGCCCCGCGTCCGTAACTTCAACCTGGACGTGGCGGAGGAAGGCCGGGACGTGATCTTCCTGCACCGTGTCGTTCCCGGCGGCGCCGACCGCTCTTACGGCATCCACGTGGCGCGCCTGGCGGGTATCCCGGCGCCGGTGGTGCACCGCGCCGAAACGTTGCTCTCCCAGCTGGAGAGCGGCGACTTCCGTCCCGGCACCGAGGAGCGGGAGCCCTTCCAGCCGATGCTGTTGGCCAAGGAGCATCCCATCGTCGAGGAGCTGCGCAAGCTGGACGTCAATAGCCTGACGCCGCTGGACGCCATGACCCAACTCTACGAGTGGCAGAAGGCGTTAGCGGAAAATGACAAATGACAAATGTGAAAGCGTGACGTGTAAAACGTGGAGAGGCCGCCTCACGTTTCAAGTTTGACTCCGCTGAAAAAAGTGTCTAAACCACTGAGACACAGAGAGCACCAGGGTAAATATTAAAAGGCATGGAGAAAAATTCACAAAATAAGCGTCTTGGGTTAATTTTATTTAAGTACACTCTTATTTTCTCTGTGCCCTCTGTGTC
>CAZCPK010000158.1:0-8658 GCA_964500755.1 uncultured Anaerolineales bacterium | reverse complement strand
AAGCATTAGCGTCCTACTATCTCCTTGCGATATCTCTGTACCAACGTCTCGTGTCGCCCGCCCTTGGGATGAAACAATAAGGCGCGACGATACTCACCCAACCAGCGCAGCGTCACCCATAGATGTTCGTCAGGGAAGACCTCCGGCGCTCGACTGGCCCATTCGACCACGCACACCGTATCGCGTGCACCGAGCAGCTCCTCGATGCCCAGATCGATGATCTCCGTCAGGGAAGCAAGCCGATAGAGGTCGATGTGGTAAAGTTTCAACCGATCCTGGGGCCGTTCGTGACGCCGGATCAATATGTACGTCGGACTGACCAGCCGTGAAGTCGCGCCCCACCCACGACCAATCCCCTGGGTGAAGACAGTTTTCCCGCTTCCCAGCTCTCCTTCCAGGGCGATAACATCGCCGCCCTGCAGATGAACGCCTAAGCGGGCGCCCAGGCGCTGTGTCTGGGTTGGGCTGCGGCTGATGAACTCTAGGGTGTCGGCTTCAAGGATAGGCATGGGTTCCACTTTCAATCTCGTTCAGCCAGCCGTCATTATACTACAAAGCAAGCGTGCTTCCAGTGAGATGGACTGGCGGGGAAACGCAGCGGTTCTAAGGCTTTCCCAGGCCTCTCAGCGTCTCCCTGCACCCTTTGAAGTCATCCATCAACCCCGGCTTGTTGGCCCTGCTTTCACCTACGGGCGTTATGAGGCAGCAAGGCCGTTTCCTCCGCCGATCTGCTTCATAACCTCTTGATCAGCCGCCCGTCAACGCAAACACCCCCGCGGCCCACAGGAAGCGTCTACACTCCACAATCAGGGGGGATGCGTGCGTGGTCCTAACAGCAGAAAGCCGGACCTCCAGGAGATCCGGCCTCTTGCACGCGCGCGCCGACAACGCTACTCTCTCGCGATGGTAATTTCCTCGATGGTATCGCCCACGGCGATGGATGCCACCACGTCCATGCCCTCCTCGACCGCACCGAAGACAGTGTATGCACCGTCGAGCTGGGGCGTCGCCTGCAGGGTGATGTAGAACTGACTCCCGCTGGACATACGTCGGGGATTACCCTGGTCGGGCAGACGGGCCATGGCAATCGCGCCCTCGACGTGCTTCAGACCGATCTCAGCCGGGATGACGTAACCGGGCCCGCCCTGTCCCGTGCCGGTGGGGTCGCCCCCCTGGATAACGAACTCCGGCTCCACCCGGTGGAAGGTCAGCCCATCATAGAAACCCGCCTCCGCCAATGCGAGAAAATTGTTGACGGTCTGCGGGGCATTGACGGCGTCCAACGTAACGACGATCTCCCCCTTGTTGGTGACGAGGGTCGCCTTGTAGGTCGTGCCGGTGTCGATTTGCCTCTCCGGCGGACGACCGTAGAACGCGTTGCGGGCGTCCGGCGCCTCTGGAGGCGGCGTGTCACCGGGCGCCGGGAGCGTGGACTCAAAGGGCGTCTCGCTTTCGAGGATGCGGACTTCCTCAATCACATCCCCAGGCTCCGTCGCGGTCTCCGGATCGCGCGGACGGAGGGCCTGCAAAACCTCGCGCCCCTCGATCACCCGCCCGAAGACGGTGTGCCGGTCATCGAGCCACGTCGTCGGCGCAAAGGTGATGAAGAACTGGCTGCCGTTGGTGTTCGGCCCCGAATTCGCCATGGAGAGGGTGCCGGCGCGGTCGTGTCCCAGTTCGGGATCAAACTCGTCCTCAAAAGTGTAGCCCGGTCCGCCGGCGCCGGTGCCGCTGGGATCGCCGCCCTGAGCCATAAAGTCGGGGATGACCCGGTGGAACGTCTGACCGTTATAGAACCCTTCTCGCGCCAGAAAGACAAAGTTACTGACCGTCTTGGGCGCCTTCTCGGCGAAGAGTTTGGCCGTAATGGTCCCGTGCTCCGTCTCGATCTCGGCAGCATAGTATCTCTGCGGATCCAGCTGCATCTCCGGTGGGGCGCTGTACATACCATCACGCGCGGGCGGCTCGTCCGGCATCCCCTCGACCGGGGCAGCGGGCGGCTCTTCCGTCTCGGGCGCAGCGGCCTCGAGCGTGGGGCTGGGCCGTGGCGTGGACGTCGACGTCTCCGTCGCACACGCGGTCATCAGAACTAACAATACACTGAACGCTGCTAACTTCCTCAAAATCCTATTCATTACCTTTTACCCTCTTTACCTTACAATTTACAAACTGCTCAACACATCACTCAGTACATCAACTGTCAAGCCGCGCTCTCGCAGCGTCTTGATATACGGCGCAATACCGAAGGCGTCGCCGACCAGATGACCGGTGACGATCAGCTGCCCGTCGTCGTGCTCCCGTAACCGTTTCAGGTCGCCGGGCGTGACGTGGATATAGATCACGGTGTCGACGCCGTGGTCGTAGTACGCGCGGGCGATCTCGTAGCCGCCGTTGGTCAGGGCCCCGTGCGCCACCACGACTTTGCCCGCCGGCGCGTCCGGCTCGCCCATCAGCGCCTGCACCTCGGTCTTGGCGCGCTGCGCTGCGGGGAGTGCGCTCAGGACCGCGACCACCTCGCCGACGGTCGCCCTGGGCCTCTCCGCCAACAAGGCGTCCACCGTTTCCTGCATCACCCGGCGGCCCAGCTCGTCCAGCGGACAGTGGATATTCAAGAACGGGAGATTCAACAACTTGGCCGCCTGCGGCACCTGTTCGTAATTCTTGACGATACCTAAAAGCGCCAGATTCTCCAACTTGGTCTTGACGGCGGCCTCGGCCACTTCTTGAGGCACACCGGCGCCCACCAGCAGGTCCACGTGGCGTTCAAAGACCTGCCAGGATTGATACGCCAGCCCCACGGGATGATGGGCGATCACCCCATCGTAGCCCAATTCGTGGGCCATCCAGAGCTCAGCCGTGCCGACGTCCAGACCGAAAAGCACCCGTTCGAGCCCGTCACCCGGCACGTAGATCTTGCTGTCGGCGGGCACGCTCTCAAAATCAACCAGAGCTAACGCAATCTGCATCAAATCGCTCGTCTTCATCTATCTTCCTCCTGCGTCTAGAAATGACGCTGTTGGGTACGTGCTGGTTAAAGATACAACAACCCCCTTGCTTTTGCAAGGCGTCTGACTTTGCTGACTATCCATTCTCACAAGAGAGGGAACTTTTGAGGGGAAAACCGCGTTTTTTGAGATAAGAGGCGAAGGCGGGTCGCTTTCGCCTCGTTGGTGAGCTCACATACGCACTTGGAGAGTCGCCAGAACATAGGGGAGTAGGGAGGTTATAAATGGCGAATACGTCTAATCTAGCAATGGGACGCGGCAAGGCAGCTGGACATGAGCTCCTCATCGGACTCTTTCTCGCTTTATGCGTGCTGGCAGCGTCAGCTGTAGGCATCTTTTACGGATGGGGGTATTTTCAGGAACAACGCAGTGCATACGCCGGCCGTATCTACCCAAACGTGACCGTGCTGGGGATAAGCGTCGGTGGTCTGTCGACCGACCAGGCTGCCACGCTAATCGAGCGGGCCGAGGCGCCGTTGCCCAGCACGGAGATCGTGCTGACGCACGGCGAGCGCGAATGGCACATCCCCTGGCTTGAGCTGGGCCTGCGACTCGATCCGGACGCCACAGCCGATGAAGCCTACCGTGCGGGGCGCGAGGGCGACGTGTTCGCACAGGTGAGCGCCTGGCTGCAGGTCGCACAGGTCGTGACGCCGGTCCTCACCCTGGACCTGGAGATGACACGCGCCCGCCTGAACGCGCTGACGGCGGAGGTCGCCGTACCGGTGCAACACCCTCGGCTCCATCTGGAACAGGGCGAGGTCGTGGTGGGAACAGGACAACCGGGGCAGCGGCTGGACGTCGATGTGACGCTGGAGGCGGTGAAGCACGCGGCGCTGCACGGCGGTGAGGTGGAGCTGGTGGTGATCTCCGTCGAGCCCGCCGCGCCGACGGACGTTCAGGCGATCCGCGCCCAGGTCGCCGCGCTGCTCTCCGCTCCACTGACGCTCTTCACCGTGGACGTGCGCACCGCCGAGCGCTTCGAGTGGCGCCTGGAGCAGGAGGATGTTGCGGCGTGGTTGCAGCTGACCGGCGACGGAGACGACCTCGCGGTGACCATAACCGAGGACGCGGTAAAGGTCACATTGGCGGAATGCGCCGCGCTTCTCACAGAGGGACGCGGCCTACGGCTAGACGAGGCGACGCAGCAGGTGATCACCGCACTGCGTGCGGGCCGTCGTGAGGTGCGGCTCTATCTGACCCATCCGGAGCGCACCTGCGTGGTCCAGTCCGGTGATACCCTGGAGGTCATTGCCGCGCGGTTCAGCATGCCCCCCGGCCTCATCGCGGAGGCCAATCCCGGCGCGGATATGAACTGGCTACATCCCGGACAGCTGTTGCGTATTCCGTCGCAGGACGTGTTGACACCCCACCTGCCCGTTGCAGGTAAGCGGATCGTCATCAACGTCGCCGCGCAGCAGTTGTACGCCTACGAAGACGGTGCGTTACGTCACAGTTGGCCCGTCTCGACCGGGCTGCCCGACTCTCCCACGCACCGGGGCGTCTTTCAGATCCTCAGCAAGGAGGAACGCGCCTACGGCAGCCAGTGGGATCTCTGGATGCCCTACTTTATGGCCATCTATCCCGCCGGCGGGGACGTCTACAACGGCATTCACGAGCTGCCTATCCTGTCGAGCGGTCGTCGGCTCTGGGAAGGCGCCCTGGGCGCGCCCGCTTCCTATGGCTGTATCATCCTGGGCATCCCGGCAGCCGAGACCCTTTATCACTGGAGTGAGGTCGGCGTCCTAGTGGTCGTTGAATGAACCCCGTTTCTTCAATATATTTCGTTAAAATCAGGTTGGATACTTATTTGTTGTGCGGTTGTAACATTGTGATCAAAGAGACAGCTGCATACTGAGTAATGGGGATAGCGTGAATCGTGATGTAGCGTGTCTCGCATCTCAGGAGGTGTTCGACTATAAAACTATACGACAATGAGGATATTTGAGCAGGGCTTTGCTTTACATAAAGGGTCGCCCGGCCCTGACTGAGAATAACCCATTCAAGGAGGTTACCATGTTATTACGTCGAGGACGTTGGCTATTAGCTTTAGTACTAAGTCTCTTGCTTGTGAGTCCGGCGCTTGCCCAGGGGCCGATCCTGCCGCAACACAGTGATCCGACCTGGCAGGCCGCCTACTGGGACAACGCGACGCTCTCCGGCACGCCCGCCGTGACCCGAGAGGACGCCAACATCAACTTCGATTGGGGTTCCGGCTCCCCGCATGCCAGCATCGCGCCGGACCGCTTTTCAGCCCGCTGGACGCGCTACATTGACGTGACACCCGGCACGTACACTTTTACCGCGACCAGTGACGACGGTATCCGCATCTGGATCGACAACGTGCTGGTGCTCGATGAGTGGTACGATCATCCCCCCACAACTTTCTCCTTCGACCGTTACTTGGACTCAGGACACCACCTGATCAAGGTAGAGTATTACGAGAACAGCGGATTGGCTGTGGCGAAGCTCTCCTGGCGCAAGAAGACAGCGGCGACCGGGGATTGGACAGCCGAGTACTTTAACAACATGACCCTCAGCGGTCAGCCGGCGCTGGTGCGTCAGGAATCCGCCGTCAACTACGAGTGGGGCGCCGGTTCGCCCGCGCCGGGCACCGTCAACGCCGACCACTTCTCGGTCCGCTGGACGCTGACCGAAGATCTCCCGGCGGGGATGACGACCTTCCGATTGACGACCGACGACGGCGCCCGGCTCTGGGTTAACGGGCACCTCCTGATCGACGCGTGGTACGAGCAGGCCGCGACGACCTACACCGGCGATATCTTCTTGCCCGGCGGCTCGACCACGGTTGAGCTCCAGTACTACGAGAACAGTGGATACGCGGTCGCCAAACTCTCGTGGGATGGTGAGGGCGACGGTGACGACGAACCTACGCCCCCGCCTGCAGGCACGGTGATCGTGGACGACACCGATCCCGGCTTTGTGAAGGGGGGCCCGGCTGGCGGCTGGCGCTACGAGCAGGAAGGCTACAACAATCGCCTGCTCTGGACGTTCAATAACTATTCGGCCGGCTACTACTACAACTGGGCGCGCTGGTACCCAGAGCTCCAGGCCCGCCGCTACGAGGTCTTCGTCTACGTCCCTTACCGCTTCACGACGACGGCGCACGCTCGCTACTGGGTCCGCCACGCCGACGGCTACTCCCTGCGCATCGTGGATCAATCGAGCCAGGGCGACCGCTGGGTCTCCTTGGGAACCTATAGGTTCACCGGCACCCGCAACGATTACGTCTCGCTGGCCGATGTCACCTACGAATCCTATCGCTCGCGCCTGATCGGCTTCGACGCGGTGAAGTGGGTACCGCGATGAAGTAAACGGCTTGATGAGAATAGGGAACCCGCTTTTGGAAGCGGGTTCCCTATTCCTTTTGGAGCGCCCTGGCTTGTTACGGCAGATACCGGTGATAAACTTGAGGAGTATCATACTCAATCAAAGGCCGCTATCCGCCCTCAACGTGCGTGGACAAATCGTGGACTTCTCTGCCGGCGTCATAGTGAAAGCGCTCTTTGAAGATGCTCTCAAGTACTAAGCCACAGCAACGATAACAATAGAAACAAAACACCTAATGAAGCGGCGATGAGCGCAACGACGGCTATTCTCAAACGGCACCCTCTGCCGCTTGTCGCTTTGCCGTGTTAGTGTTGTACTGCTCAGCCGTTTTCCTAAGGAGGCAGCACTATGAAGCGTAGGGGAAAAATCTTACTCTGGCTACTGGCATGGCTGAGCGTGCTAATCTTTGTGCGCCCAACCGCCGCGCAGCAGCGGACGTCCTACGTGGTCCAGCCGGGAGATACGCTCTTCAGTATCTCCCGGCGTTTCGGTCTCGACGTGCGTGAGCTGGCAGCAGCGAACGGACTGTCGGGGAATGCCTGGCTTTACGTCGGGCAGCGGATAGAGATTTCGGCTGGGACGACGGTGCCGTCGCCACTGCCGGCCCCACCGGCGACCGGCAACGTCTACGTGGTGCAACCCGGTGATACGCTGCTCGGTATCGCGCTGCGCCACGGCGTCACGGCAAGCCGGCTGGCGACGCTCAACGGTCTCGCGTGGAATTCCTGGCTCTACGTCGGCCAGCGACTGGTGGTGCCGGCCGGCAACGACACCCCCAATCCGGCGCCGCCATCTTCCCCTGATGAAACGTATCTCGTCGAGCGCGGCGACACGCTCTTCAGTATCGCCCGCCGCCACGGCACCACGGTGACGACGTTGCGTGCAGCCAACGGTCTGACCTCGAATCGCATCTACGTGGGCCAACGTCTCACGCTGCCGGGCGAGAGTGCGTCGCCGACCCAGCACCCTAGTCCCACCACGCCGGCGCCGCATCCCGACGCCGACGGCGAGAAGTGGATCGACATCAATCTCTCCACGCAGACGGTCACCGCGTACACCGGACAGACGCCCGTCTTTACGGCCCCGGCGTCGACGGGGACGTGGCGTACGCCCACGGTCGTCGGCACCTACCGAATCTACGCCAAGTACGCTACGACGCACATGTCGGGACCGGGGTACAACTTGCCCAACGTGCCCTACACGATGTACTTCTATCGCGGTTACGCCCTCCACGGGACCTACTGGCACAGCAACTTCGGCACGCCCATGAGCCACGGCTGCGTCAACCTCGCCACGCCCGACGCAGAATGGCTCTACAACTGGGCGCCGCTGCATACCAAAGTTGTCTCGCATTATTGACTCTGCTGAAAAAAGCCTGTTTACCACAGAGATCACAGAGAACGCCGAGAGAACGCCGAGAGAACGCCGAGAGAACGCCGAGAGGAAATTAACTCTATGTTCAACTATTTTCACACTTAACCGGCTTTAATGGTGAAAAATACAGCAAAAATTAAAATATCTGCGCCCTTTGCGTGCTCTGCGGTTAGATTGACCTTTTTGCAGTAAAGTTATTATTGATCCGGCCGAGAAACACGTGGAACAAAAACCTCCCTGCGGGCGTCTAATAAGTGTGAAAGGGCAGAACTGGCCCATTACAAATCTTAGATAACCTTTGAAGGAGGTTTTTACCATGTTAAAGCTGAGTAGAAAACTGTGGGTTCTCGGCATACTGTTGAGCGTGGTCGCAGGACTGCTGGTCGGCTGCGGCGGCGCGTCCATCGCACCGCAGGGCAGCGCGAGCGAGGCCCTGGCTGCGGAAGCGAGTAACGGAGAGACGCCGTACACCATCCGCGTGAACGGCAGCGGCACCGCCAGCGCCAGCCCCGACGTCGTCGACGTCCGCCTGGGCGTTGAGACGGTCGGCGACGAAGCCGAGGCCACCATCGCCGAGAACACCGAGGCGCTGAACGCCGTCCTGGAGGCTGTCAAGGAGTTCGAGGTCACGGACGAGGACATCCAGACGGTGGAATATAACCTGTGGGTCGAGGATGTCCGCAATGACGAGGGCCTCCCGACCGACGAAGCGCGCTATCACCTGCGCAACGTGATCAGCGTACGCCTGCGTGAGATTGAGCAGACCGGCACGCTGCTGGAAGCGGCGCTGTCGGCGGGCGCCAATACCGTCGGCGGTATCTCCTTCAGCGTAGCCGACGCCACCGATCTGCAGTCCGAGGCGCGCGCCGCCGCCGACGAGAATGCCCGGGCCAAGGCCGAAGAATTGGCGGAGGCTATGGGTGTGGAC
>CAZCPK010000157.1:0-8688 GCA_964500755.1 uncultured Anaerolineales bacterium | reverse complement strand
GGGACACAGATCGACACAGATTGCACAGATTTTTCCCTCAAGTGCCAAGTAAGGCTCGTGGATGGCCTCAATCTGTGTGAATCCGTGTGAATCTGTGTCCAATGCTCCCTGGGTCTGAACAGTTACAGCCTTAGAACCGCTTCGTTTGCCCAGCCCCTTCATCTCTTGCCTCGAGCGAAGTCCCGTTGTAGTATGAACTGAATCATAGAGCAATCCACCGGAGGGGACATTTGCAAACCCCAGACTATTGTATAAAATTAGGTAGTATCCACACGCGAGAGAAAATATCTTTCATAACACATCAACATTTCACAATGAAAGTTTTATACAGTGAGTCAATTTAAGTCAGCGTAGATCCCTTGCCGCCTAACCTCAGGTGAGGCGGAGAGCGACATACCGTACAATCCGGGAAGAAACGGTTTGAAAGCAGTTAATTTCAGGCAAGAATTCGGGTCTGTGTTCTTGACAACCCCAGCTTCCTATGGTAACCTTTTTATGACCTTTTTATAATCCCCAAATTGGAGGACGCGAACTATGGCCAATCGTACAGAACGCATGATTGAACGCTTACGCGACCTGCAGGTCAGCAGTCCCGATATTGAGGCTGCCGCTATCGTCAGCGTCGATGGACTTTCTATCGCCTCTTCTCTACCCCAAGGCGTCGAGGAGGATCGCGTCTCCGCGATGTCCGCCGCCATGCTCTCCCTGGGTGAACGCATCGCCAGCGAATTGGGACGAGGCATGCTAGACGAGGTTTACGTCAAGGGTGAGAAAGGCTACGTTATCCTTCGCGCTGTCGGTGAAGAAGCCGTCCTCACAGTCCTCGCACGCCAGCAGGCGAAACTGGGGTTGCTCTTCCTGGACATGCGTCGGGCAGCCGACGAGTTCGCCGCCATTCTCTAAAGGAGGTTGACGTGGCAAATAAGCCTGAACCTAGTGGATTTTACTACCCCAATCGCTTTGCCCTCATCCTCTTGAACGCACTTGAAGAGATCATGGGGAGAAACGGTTTGAACGCCGTGCTCAACATGGGCGGGCTCGGACACTGGATCGAGAATCCCCCACCCGACGACATGGAAAAGACCGAGTTCGACTTCGCGTACATGGCTGCGCTCAACAAGGCCCTGGAAGAGATGTACGGTCCTCGTGGGGGGCGCGGTCTGCAGTTACGGTTGGGACGGGTGCTCTTTGCCGAAGGACTGGCGAATTTCGGTGCATTGGTGGGCGCCAGCGACCTGGCCTTCAAGGTATTGCCACTCTCTGCCAAATTACGGGGGGGCCTGCCGGCTATCGCCAAAGTCTTCGACTCACTGAGTGATCAGACCTCCTACGTTACCGATCCCGGCGGCGACTATTACCTCTATCACATCGCCCGCTGCTCCATGTGCTGGGAACGTGAAGTGGAACGTCCGGTCTGCTTCATCGCCTCAGGTATTATCGAAGAGGCCCTGCGTTGGCTCAGCGGCGGGCGTACATTCCGGGTAGACGAGATCACCTGCATCGGCATGGGCGATGAGGAGTGTCAGTACGCCATCTATAAAGAGCCCTTAGGGTAATGGGTCTCTGGGACTTTACCGGATAGTGGAGTGAGTAGCCCTAAAACTAGTGCAGTAAGCTTAGGCTAGTGGGGCTCACCAGACCTTTTCTGCGTTGTGACAGGAAGCGCGTGGCAAACGTTGCCTTTGCCTCCGGCGCCCCCCAAAGAGCCAGTTTAGTTCAACCAGATATCGTCAGGGCGACCATTATACAAGGGGTCTCCTCGCCAAAACTCTATGACCATGAAAAAAACAACATCCAATAGAGAACAACATATCCTGGTTGTGGAGGATGATCCCAACACGGCCGATATGTTGACCTCCTATTTCGGCTCTCTGGGCTATCAGGTCTCACACGCTGCCTGGGGAGAGGACGCTCTCAACTTAGCACGAGAACAGTTACCCGATCTTATCGTCTTAGATATTCACCTCCCGGATATCGACGGGTATGAAGTATGCGCACAACTCCGCTCACAACGCCGCACCGAGCGCATTCCCATTATCTTTCTAACGGAGCGTAACGAGCGGATGGACCGCATTATGGGGTTGGAACTGGGGGCGACGGACTACATCACCAAACCTTTCGACGTGCAAGAGCTGCGCTATCGCATCCGCAACATCCTGCAACGGGGCGACATCGACGTGCTCCTCCACCCCATCACCGGCTTACCCATATCCCAATTGGTAGAAGAACAGGTCCAACAGGTACGCCATGCGGAAAATAAGGCCGTCCTGGGCCTGGGTCTACAGGGAATGGAAAAATTCGGTGAGACGTACGGGTTTGTCACCCATGACGACGTACTACGCGCTGTCGCTCTGATTATGAGAAATACCATAGCGGAATTCGTTGAGCAAGATCCCTTTATCGGACAATTAGACCCCTACAAATTCATCGCGGTCGTGCCGATCGAGAAGCGTTATCTGGTGATGGGCCGCCTGCATCACAGGCTAAACGAAGCGCTGTCCTTTTTCTATCCCCATCAGGATTGGGAGACGGGGTTTTGCAAGGACGGTTCCCCCATTCCGGAGATGCAATTTGAGCTCAATTCCCTGAAAAGCCAGGAGTTGCCGGAGGCCGTCAAGATCCTCAAATTGCGTAAGATTCTCTTCGAACAGGAACAACAGACCTAGCCTATTCTTTGGGCACGGATAGGTCCAAGAGGGCGCGCTCTTGCGCCCTTTTTCTTTGTCTCCACCCGTATCTCGACGCCCCAAAAGGCGGGTACCAAAGACGTGAGCTTATGGTAAAATTCCTCAACCAGATAGCGTAATGCTTTGACGTGCACTGATTATAGCTTTAAATTACGGTATTAGAACGCAGCCAGGTGCGACGCACCTTCGAATGCTTGAAAATAGCCATCTCGTGCACGCTGTCATGGCTTTTTGGCAACATAATCGGGTAATCGCAGGTGCGTTGCACTTATACCGTAATTTCAGGATTGTAGCGTTGAACACAGCTGACTAACGAAAAGAGACGGCAGGAGATTATGGAAGACTACATGAAGCAACCCTGGGTCGTGATCCCAACGTACAATGAAGCCGGCAACGTGATCGCCATGGGAGAGGCGCTTCTGGCCCTGGAGATCCCCGGAGCACGGGTGCTCTTCGTGGATGACGCCTCGCCCGATGGCACCGGCGACCTTATCGAAGCGTTGCACCAACGCTTCCCGGAGCGCGTCTTCGGGCTTCACCGTACCGGCCCCAAGGGCCTGGGCCACGCTTACCGCGCCGGCTTCCGTCACGCGATGGAACAAGGAGCCAGCGCCCTTGTCCAGATGGACTGCGACTTCTCACATCAGCCCAAGGACGTGCCACGCCTGCTGGAAGCCCTGGCGGACGCGGATATGGCATTGGGTTCGCGCTACGTGCCCGGCGGCGACATCGACCCCTCCTGGAGCCCCCAGCGCAAAGCGCTCTCCTCCTGGGGCAACTGGTACGCGCGCATGGTCCTGGGGATATGCGCCCTGGAAGACGCCACCGGCGGCTTCCGAGCCTGGCGTCGCACCACTTTACAAGGAATTGGTCTCCACCGCATTCACTCGCAGGGATACATCTTCCAGGTTGAGATGGCCTACGTCACCTGCCGTCTAGGCTACCGCGTCGTCGAGATTCCCATCTTCTTCCCCGATCGACAGGTCGGAGAGTCCAAAATGAATCTTAAGATCAAGATCGAGGCGGCGTTGCGAGTCTGGGAAGTGCGCTGGCGGCATCGCGGCCTTGGCCCCGAAAAGCGCGTAAAGGAGCCGGATAGTGCCTCTCCTGAAGCGTGAGCTGCTCGCCGTCGTCCTCCTGCTGACGCTCCCGCTCCTCCTCTTCGGCGCCGTCACGCTGGGCGACAAGACCCTGCTGCCCGCCGACGCCCTTTACACCTTTGAACCGTTCAAATCGGCAGCTGCCGAGCTGGGCGTCACCGAGGTACAGAATCCGCTCCTCGCCGATCTGGTGCTGCAGAACTACGTCTGGCAGCGCTTCATCAACCGCGCCGTCCAGAACGGCGAGTTACCCCTCTGGGACCCCTTCGTCTTCGCCGGACATCCCTTTCTCGCCAACGGGCAGCACTCGGCGCTCTACCCGCTGAGCCTGGTCTTTCGTCTGCTGCCGCTACCCCGCGCCTACGGCGTCTTCATCACGCTGCAACTGGGGTTAGCCGGAATCTGGGCCTACGTTCTGGGTCGCACCCTGGGCGCCGGCCGGCTGAGCAGCTTCCTGGGCGGCGTCACCTTCCAGTTCAGCGGTTTTCTGGTCGTCTCCGTGGTGCACCCGATGATTATCGCGGCGGCGTCCTGGCTCCCGCTGCAGCTGGCCCTGGTCGAGCTGACGCTGCGCCGCCGCGCCTTCCTAGGGCGAGGGCGCGCCATGCTCCCCTGGGCCTTGATGGGCACCGTCAGCGTGGGGTTGCAGATTCTCGCCGGGCACCCCGAGGTCACCTACTTCTCCCTGCTGGTCATGGGCTCCTTCGCCGCCTGGCGCTTGCTCCATACGCTGCTGACCCGACCTCGGGACCGGTGGCGCGCCGACGTCCTCAGCCCCGCCGCCGGCCTCCTGCTGATGGCGCTCCTGGGCGTGATGCTGGGCGCTGTGCAGATCCTACCGCTCTACGAGGTCGTACAGCGCAGCTTTCGGCAGGGCTCGGTCTCCCTCTCGCAGGTACGTGCGTGGGCCTATCCGGCGCGACGCAGCATCACCTTTCTGGTACCCAACTTCTTCGGGAACCCGACACACCGCACGTTCTATGATTTCTTCGCGGGACAGCGGGTGACCGCTTCCGTTAACGCCTTTGGTGATCGGATCTCCAGCTTCGACTGGGGGATGAAAAATTACGTGGAGGGCGGCGCGTACCTGGGCATCTTGCCGCTGCTGCTCTCCCTGTTGGCCATACTGCGCCCGCCACACCGGCGAGAGGGCCAGACACCGACCCTACTGCGCTGGTTTCGACAGCCTTACGTCCCCTACTTCACGGCACTCTCGCTCTTCTCCCTGGGCTGCATCTTCGGCACACCGCTCTACGCCGTCGTCTACGCCCTGCCGCTGCTCAATCAGTCCCACTCGCCCTTCCGGTGGATCTTCCCGCTGACGGTCGCCGTGGCGGCGTTGACCGCGCTGGGCGCGTCGACGGTAACCCGCTTCCGCCGCACCCACGACCCCGACGCTACCGCATCGCACCACCGGCAGTCACAACGACATCCACTGCTGCTGCGCGGGCTGCTCTTCGACGCCGCGCCCAACGCCGTGAGCGTCGTCGCGGCGCTGGCGCTCTGGGCGGGTCTACTGATGTTGGCGGGCCTGTGGGCCTCGCGCTGGGCTTATCCCCAGGTCGAGCCGTACGTCGCCCGGCTCTTCAACACCCTGGCGAAAGCGCCGCAGGCCTTCCCCGACGCCCGCGCCTTCTACGCCTACGAGTTCCCCTGGCTGCAGAAGGCCGCGCTGATGTTGATCGCCAGCGGCGCGGCGCTGCGCGTCTCCCGCTGTCCAATCTACCTGCCGCGCTTTCTCCGAAGCCGCCCCATCTGGGGAGGGCTGGGGATCCTCGTGCTGTTGGTCGACCTGGCGACCTTCGGCGCCGGCTTCAATCCTCAGGTCGAGCCCGCGCTGCTGGACTACACGCCGCCGGTGGTTGAGTTTTTACGACAGGATACTGACGTCTGGCGCTTCACCACCTACGACCCACAGGGTCACAACCTCTTCAGCGCCAACGTCGGCATGTACTTCGACTTCCAGGACATCCGCGGCTACGACAGCCTCTTCACCGCGCAGTACGCCCGTTACATGAATTGGATCGAGCCGCAGGACCAGCTGCTCTACAATCGTATCGCGTCCTTCAACCAGTTCTCCAGCCTCGACAGCCCGCTGACCGATTTGCTCAACGTGAAATACGTGCTCACGGACGTGGAGATTCCCTCACCCAAGTACGAGTTAGCCTATGAAAGCGACACGTTGCGCGTCTACGAGAACCTCAGCGTGACACCGCGCGCCTTCACGCTGCCGCAGCGCGCCACGCTGGCGGTGACCGACCCCGACGCCGTGGGCACGGCCCTCCAGCAGCACGATCCCCGCTTCTACGCCATCGTCGAGACCGATCCGGCGGCCTGGACGCGGGAGCTACCGGCGGGACTGGCGTCCGTCCCCACCCCGGAACCCGCCGAACCCCGCGCCCAGTCCATCGTCTCTTACGGCATCAACCAGATCGTCGTTGCAGCGGAAGTAGACGAGCCGGCCTGGCTGATTCTGGGCGACAGTTATTTCCCCGGCTGGAAGGCCTTCGTGCGCCCGACAGGCACTCCGGAGAGCGCCGAGACGGAGGTGACCATCGGGCGCGTCGCCGGGAATTTCCGGGGCGTACAGCTGGCGCCCCAGACGGTCGACGACGAGCAGGTGACGCGCTGGACCGTGCGCTTCAAGTACAGTCCCAACAGCATCAAGTTCGGCGTCTTCATCTCCTTCCTCGCCGGGATGATCGCCCTCTTCCTCGGCGTGGTGTGGACGTGGCGGCGTTTCTACCGCGCCGACGACGGCGCCGGCGTCATTCAACGTATCGCCAAGAACACCAGCACCTCCATCGTGCTGAACCTCTTCAACCGCTTGCTGGATTTCGCCTTCGGCGCGTTGATGCTGCGCATCCTGGGGCCGCGCAACGCCGGGGATTATTACACCGCCGCCACCATCTTTATGTGGTTCCAGATCCTGGCCAATTTTGGGCTCGACGCTTATCTGACCCGGGAGATCTCCCGACATCGGGAGAGGCCCAATCACTACTTCGTCAACGCCACCCTGGTGCGGCTGGGGGTCACGGCGGTTGGCATCCCCCTACTTCTCGGCTTTGTCGGCGCACGGCAGACGCTCTTCACGGACCCGGCCTCCCGTCAGGCCATCATCGCCCTGCTCTTGCTCTACCTCGGCCTCTTCCCCAACGCCATCTCCCAGGGACTAACCTCGGTCTTCTACGCCTACGAAAAGGCCGAATATCCCGCCGCTATCTCAACCATCACCACGCTGCTCAAGGTCATCTTCGGCACGGCGGTGCTGTTGGCAGGATGGGGCATCGTCGGGCTGGCCGGCGCGTCCATCGTCAGCAACGTTCTTACCATGGGCGTGATGCTCACCCTCACCGTCAAGCGCTTCTTCCGCCCGCGCTGGACCTCCGACGGCGCCTTACGGCGGGCCATGGTCAAGGCCTCGTGGCCGCTGATGCTTAACAATCTGCTGGCAACGCTCTTCTTCAAGGTCGACGTCTTCCTCCTGGAGAGCATGCCCGGCGCGGCCGACACCGTAGGACTCTACAGCATCGGCTATAAGTACATTGAGGCGCTCAACGTCATCCCCGCCATGTTCACACTGACGGGCGTCTTTCCTGTCCTCTCGCGGCAGGCGACGCAGGATCAGGAGAAGTTTCGGCGCCTCTACCAATTGGGCGTCAAGCTGCTCATCGGCCTGGCGCTGCCCGCGGCTCTGCTGACCACGCTGGCAGCCCCAGAGATGGTGCTGGTGCTCGGCGGACAAGAGTATCTGCCGGGCTCACGTATCGCGCTGCAGCTGATGGTCTGGTCCATACCCATCGGTTGGATCAACAGTCTGACCCAATACGTCCTCATCGCTCTTGATCGCCAACGTTATCTCACGCGCGCCTACGCTTTCGGTTTCGCCTTCAGCCTTATCACCAACCTGATCTTTATCCCCCGGTACAGCTACCAGGCCTCGGCGCTCCTGCACATTTTCGCCGAGCTGGCGCTCTTCGTTCCCTTTGTCTTCGGCGTCCAGAAGAAATTGGGACGGCTGAAGTGGGGAGAGATGTTGGGGAGACCGCTGTTGGCCGTGAGCGGCGCGCTGCTCATCGCGCTGGCGCTGCTGACGCTGGGGCGGGGCTGGGCGCTTCTGGGCGCGACGGTTACTTATCCCCTGCTGGCCTGGCGGCTGAACGTCCTGACGCCCGAGGAACGCGCCCAGCTATTACCGGCCTTGAGCGGCACGAACGAGTAAGGGATTTCGAAGCGAGTGGTCAGCGAAGACCCTCGCCAATGTCGCAGAACGTGCTTAGCCGCGCACAAAGCAAACGCAGCCGGGGTTGATAACATGGACAAACGTCACAGGAAGTCTCTGAGGGGTCTTGGAAAGCCGCAGAACCGCTTCGTTTGCCCCGTAAACCGCATTGTTGTTTCTCCTGGCTAGACCAGGTATAATGCATGCGTATACGTAGATAAAGGAGCAACCATGGAACTCTCGCAACTCGAACAGATGGTACGCTTTCTGGACGAGGAGCGCAAGAAGGACAAAGCGCTTATCGCCGAGCTGCAGGAACGCACGGAACAACAGAGTCTGACCATTGAGGCGCAGGCCCGGGAAATCGACGAGCTCGAGCAAGAGATCGGCAGCCTCCAGGGGGAGATCCGTCGCACCGAGGAATTTCCCGGGATGGTGGAGAAAGCCCGGCGCGATCTCAACAGCGAGATCGAAACGCTCAAGGAGAAGGTCCGGCGCCAACGCGCCGAGGCGGATAAGTTACGCCGCGCCGAGATCGAAACGCTGACCCAGGAGATCAACGAGATCGACAAACGTCTCCGGGTGCTGCCGCGCTACGAGGAAGCGCTGGAGGCGCGGGAGACGGCGGAACAACGTCTGCGGGGCCGCATCCAATCCGTAGCTAATCAGCTGACGGATC
>CAZCPK010000156.1:0-8700 GCA_964500755.1 uncultured Anaerolineales bacterium | reverse complement strand
GCCTGCTCTACCGTAGGCCGCAGCGCGGTCGAAGTGACGGGCGGGGGATGATTTGCGGTACTGTATCCACTACCCGTCGTGGTCGTAGTGCCGCAGGCCAAGAGGAACAGTACCAGGGCACCAACCAGTCCCCAGAGAAAGCGCCGGCGGTTACCAGCCCCAGTAGATTGTGTCATCTTGTTCCTCATTGACATATCCCTCCTCCGTGGGGGGCAGAACGGGTGCGGACCGCTGCGTCGGCGTGCGTAACTCGCGCAGCGTCCGCAGCAGTTCCACCTGCACCAGTGCCTGGATGGCTGTCCCCGGATCCGACTGCGTTGGGCGGCGCTGCCATTGCGCGTCTGGTCCGCTGACCCACACTGTCTTTTCATGGGCCGGCCCTCGCTGCCGCGGATACATTCCTGGCCTGCGTTCTGCCCGGCGCAACCGCAGGTAGAGATACCCGCTCAGTCCTACACCGCACAGAATCACCAGCAGCAGGAGTACCAGCAACACGGTTTGGCTGATGGTCCCCGCCGTCTGTCCGGCGGTGGCGATTGTGGCTGCCGTGGCGGTCTGCTGCGTGGCGCGGCTCTGGCTCAACAGTGCCACGGCTACGGCGGTAACCGCAACAGCGCCCGCGAGGATTAGAATTGCTCGCAGGAGTTGCTTGCCAAAGCGGGCGACCAGGATCAGGGCGCCCAGGCCTACGAGTCCATAGAGAATCCAACTGGCTTCAAAGGTCGGCATCGTTCACCTCACTCCCTGGCGCAACTCGCGAAACAGCCGTTCCGGCTCGGCCAGATAGCTCTGAAAAAGGGCCTCGACCTGCTCAGGATCGCCAAAGCGTCCATAGGCTTGCAGACGCTGGGCGATGTGCCGGGCCAGGTGGTGCATCAAGGGTTGCCAGGCTTCCAGGAGCGCTGCGCTGATCCACGCCTCAGACTGCTCGATGACGGGCGCGACTTCCAGGTGCTCCTTGGGCACCCGTATCTTGTGTCCACTCAGCTCCTCCAGCACCGTGACGGTATCGTCGTCGTTGCAGGTCTGCACCACCGCGAGCCCTTCGTAGCAATCGCTATGCACGTTGACAACGGCATCGTTCAAATCCATAGCCCCCTCCTCAGAGGAAAAATCCTATGATCTGGCCCAGCCAGGTGAAGAACACAGCCGCCACGATCGCCAACGGCAGGATCATGAGACAGATGGCGGCAAATTCGAGCAGATCGAAGAAGAAATCGAGCACCTTCTCTTTCAGGGACATGCCTCCTCCTCTGTGTCCGGCGTCCAGAGCCAGATCTCATTGTTCGATTCCCGCTCCAGGATAGAAATAAGGGCGTCGGCCATCTTATGAATATATTCTTCTTTGGGTACAGGCATCTCACTCTTCTTGCTCTCGGGCAATGGTTTCCAATTCCCGCAGGGCGGCCACCGCCGCGTTAAGGTGCAACGCAATCTGTGCCACGTGCGTCACAATCACGCGCACCGAAGGCGGACGACCGTTCAATGAGCGGAGGACTTCGTCGGTGATCTCCCGAATGGCGTCGTGCTCGCGATGCAAATCATTCATTTTCTCGTTCCAGATATAGCCACCGACTTTCCTACGCATCTTGGCGTTCATTTTCCATTCCCGTTGAGCTTACGTGCGTGATTGATCAAATATTTCTCTTCCTCTCGACGCTCGCGGATGTACCGCGAAATCGAGCCGACGATCATGGGGATCCCGCTGGCGACGAACGCCAGCGTCAGAGTCACGAGCGCTTGTGACCCAATGAGCCAGGCCGTAGCCAGGACAGTGTAGCTCACCCCCACAACGACCATCAGGCTCACAAAGCCATCATGATAACCTTTCTCTTCCAGCCAGGCGACCAGAGCATTGTAGCCCCAGCTCACCAGATTCAATCCTATTAGCGTCAAGATCAGTTTTTTCTCATATTCCATACGAGTTAACCTCAATTTCTGGATTAGCAATGGTTATTACAGTACGATGAACAT
Organism: uncultured Anaerolineales bacterium; assembly: GCA_964500755.1. Classification (GTDB taxonomy): domain Bacteria; phylum Chloroflexota; class Anaerolineae; order B4-G1; family SLSP01; genus G713. The sequence continues at coordinate 6,726 of CAZCPK010000156.1, read as the reverse complement.
ATGTCCTCACAACGTGATACGATAAGAGCGAACCGGAGTCGGACAGCGGCCCCGACCGGAAATACTCAGCGTTGCGTGCGTTACCAAGTGTTGCCTACGGTGTTGTTATATGTGGCACATCGTGATGTAGCGTTATGTGCTGCACAATACTCATTAACACAACATTCTAGGAGGTGCTTATGCAACGCTATAAACTTGAACGCAGCCAGTCCGCGCGCCTCGCGCGCTTGCTCCACATGGAGTACACCCCTGGCGAAATCGCCGACGAACTCGGCTGCACGCGGCGGAAGATCCGCCGGGCCATCAATGCCGGTTGTCCCCACCGCCAGACCGACGCTAGCTGGTACCGTATCGTTGGCGACCAGTTCCGCGACTGGTATCAGGAGATCATCCGCCAGCGCAAGCGTCCGCTGGGCCCCAACGAGGCCTACTGCCTGGGCTGCCGGAAGACCGTTCCTCTGCCCGCCAATGCTGAGGTCGTCGCGCTGCCCAACGGAGCGCAACGGGTAACCGCGCCATGTCCAACGTGCGGAGCCACCGTCAACCGGTTCAGAGGGAGCGCTTCATGAGGCGCCGCCCCAATGCCCTCATCAACCGTCGCAATTACAAGGACACCCGCCGCTATCTCGAATACTGCGAGGAAGTCCGGCAGAACGGCAGATCGACGCTGAACTTCATCCGCACCGGCATGACCCATCTCCTGGAGTGGGCCACGTCCACCCGCTTCCCTGACGCACCCGCGCTGCGGTCCACCTTGCCGCGTTACCTCGAAACACAGGACCTCTCACACGACTACCGCGATAAGCTGCTCCTGTACGCCCGCGCCTTCTTCGAGTATGGGCGTAAGCACTGGCCCCAGCGCTACGAGAAGGTCGATGTTGACTGGATCGACAGCCTGCGCGCCAGAGGTGAGCCGGGTGTCATCAAAAAGCGAGAACTCTACACGCTGGATGAGATCCGGGCCATCACCTCGCTGCCGCCGCGCTCGCTCGTCGAGGAGCGGATCATCGCCGCCGTGGCCTTTCTCTTCCTCAGCGGGATGCGTGTCAGCGCCTTCGCCTCACTGCCCCTGCGCGCCATCGACTGGGCCTACGATCCGGTACGGGTGCGCCAGGATCCGCATTGGGGTATCCGCACCAAATACGGCAAAGCCGCCTATACTTATCTGCTGGCCACGCCGGATCTGGAGGATCTGCGCTTGATCGCCCGCGCCTGGCACAAGAAAGTGCTGGAGGCCGTGGGGGATCTGGGGATGTTCTATGCCATCTTAACCCCTGGGGCTGGGGGCGGATTTGACCCGGTCCAGGTGCCGGGCAAGCGGCGGGATGGCAATGTCCGCAACTACCTGGAGATGATCTGTGAGCGCGCCGGTATCGATTACCTGCCGCCGCATACGCTCCGGCACAACCACATCGTCTATGCGGTGCAGCGCTGTGAGTCGATGGCCGATCTGAAGGCCGTCAGCCAGAACGTGATGCACAAGTCGCTCCAGACCACAGACGCCATCTACAGCGAACTCACCGAGGCCGGCGTCGCCGACAAGATCAAGAATTTGGGGCGGAAAAAACCGGAAGGGATGAATCTGGATAACCTGCTCAACATGAGCAGAGAGGAGGTGGTGGAGGCCCTGGCGGATGCGCTATTTCAGCGCCAAAACCCTGACTGAACAAGAGGCGAACCTATGTGGCCTGGTACATGGGTTCGAATCCCGTTGGGGGCACCTGAGGCCTCAGTAACAGCCTGCTACTCTTAGGACGTGTACCTGTTCACAGGGGCCCAAACCGGCGCGGCGACATAGGATAAAACTATGAAGCTGTTAAGGTGCTGTGGGGGTCGCGCATGCCTTTGGTGAGGAGGGCGCGGCCCCGCTTTTTTTGTTATACTTCTTCCGGCTCCGACTTTGGGGTTTTCTCTTGCTTGGCCTGCCGTTCAGTCAGCCAGCGTTGAGCCTCCTCCTCGAGGATCACCCAATCGCGTCCGACTTTTTGCCCCTCAATGTTCCCTGCCCATATCTCCTGGCGAACGAACTCAGGGCTTACCTTGGCGGCTTCTGCCAAGTCCTTGGTGGTCCAAAACTCCATATCGGCTCCTTCTGCATACGGTACTGTCTATATTACTTCTTTTTGCCCAAGTTGTCAAGCCCTAAATCACATTTTTGGGCATGCAGAAGCATAGTTATAGCAATTAAACTCAATTAACGACAGACTGGTTGGGTCAAGCACTGGATATCCTGCGCTGATTATACCTCTGGACGTAACAGCTAGGCGATCACCGGGCTGCTAAAAAGCTGAATGCTTCACCTCTACTCCCCCAGATCCTCGGCAATCACCCGGAACTGTTCCAGCGCCGACTCCAGGTCCTCGACGATGTCCGCTGCCAGGACGTCGGGCTCGGGCAGGTTCGCCGTCTCCTCCAACGATTCGTCGCGGATCCAGAAGATGTCGAGGTTGGCCTTGTCGCGGGCGATGAGCTCATCGTAGTCGTAGGCGCGCCAGCGACCGTCAGGATTCTCGTCCGACCAGGTGGGCTCGCGCTCGTGACGGTTCTCCGGATGGTAGCAGGCTACGAAGTCGTCCAGATCCTCGCGGGTGAGCGGGTGCCGCTTGAGTGTGAAGTGCTTGTTGGTCCGCAGGTCGTAGATCCAGAGCCGCTGGGTCCACGGCTCCTCGCGGGCCGGCTTGCGATCGAAGAAGAGGACGTTGGCCTTGACGCCCTGCGCGTAGAAGATGCCCGTGGGCAGCCGCAGCAGCGTGTGGACGTCGCAGGTCTGGAGCAACTTGCGGCGCACGGTCTCACCCGCCCCGCCCTCAAAGAGGACGTTATCCGGTACGACGATGGCGGCGCGGCCGTGCTGCTTCAGGATCGTGTAGACGTGCTGCAGGAAGTTGAGCTGCTTGTTGCTGGTCGAGGTCCAGAAGTCCTCGCGGACCACGGTCTGGGCCTCGCGGCGCAACTCGCCTTCCTCGGTGATGTAGGTGACGCTGCTCCACTTGCCGAAGGGCGGATTAGTGAGCACCATGTCGAAGTACTCGCCGGGATGACTCGCCAGCGCATCGTCGACGTGGATGGGGCTACGTCCGCCGCCGCCAGAGCCGCCGTTGGCGCCAACGCCGTGCAGATAGAGGTTCATGACGCAGAGCCGAGCGGTGTTGTCGACGATCTCCCAGCCGTGGAGCGCCTCGTGGTTGAGGTGCTGCCACTGGTCGCGGTCCAGCGGGCCGTGATGCTCCGCCACGTAGTCGTGGGCAGCGATGAGAAAACCGCCCGTCCCCGCGGCAGGATCGCAGATGGTGCGGGCCGGACGCGGCGCGATGACGTCGACCATGGCCTGGATGAGGGGGCGCGGGGTGAAGTACTGCCCGGCGCCGGACTTGGTGTCCTGGGCGTTCTTCTCCAGCAGACCCTCGTAGACAGTGGCCTTGACGTCGATGTCGAGGCCTGTCCATGTCTCCTCGTCGATCATCTTGATGAGGCGGCGGAGTTTGGCCGGGTCCTGGATGCGGTTCTGCGCCTTGCGGAAGATGACGGGGATCAGCCCGGCGCCTTGCCCGAGTTCGCGCAGCGCCTCCCGGTAGTGCGCCTCCAGTTCGGCGCCTTCCAGGGCCTTGAGGCTGGCCCAGTTGTACTGCTCAGGAATGGGCGCGGTCTTGCCCAGCTGCTGCTCCTTCTCCTCGGCCATCTTGAGGAAGAGCAGGTAGGTAAGCTGTTCGACGTAGTCGCCGTAAGAGACGCCGTCGTCCCGTAGGACGTTGCAGTAGTTCCATAGACGTTTGACGATAGTAGCAGAGTCGTTAGTCAACGTAATTCTCCTTCTCTATTTCAAGGTCTCCTGAAACTCGTCTGCCATCCAACTTACAATGGCAAACAGAGCATCAAAGAACTCCCGATCATTGTGCACGCGCAGATCAACTGTGGGTTCTTGTTTCCTGCCTTTTGGGTAGAATCCTAGATCCAGCAATTCCTGGGTCAGTTGATCTACATTGAATCCTTCTATGCTCTCGTGATATTGGTGAATAGGGAAAGAGAGATCCCTTCGCTTACCAGCTACAACCAAATAGAATGCCGCCACCCTATGGGCCTTGTGGGCATCCCAATTTGGCGCTTTGTACAGGGCATGCTTTCTCAACGGAATCCACTGCTTGGCACCAGGTGAGGGCCTTAAGCCTAAATCACTTATACATTTGCCCAGGAAACTGTGCAAACGACTGCTCGCGCCGGGCCCAATGCTCTCCTCGACCAGGTGGAGAGCAGTTTCCAGGTTTTCAGGTAGCAATCCCGGTGGTGGGAGTTCCTCGGCGCGTTTCAACAATCTGACGAGTAGATCAACCAGGCCGATAATGGCCTTGCCTTCAGCTGCGCTGTACTCAACCACCCCGTGCGCTGTGGGATTTCGGAAGAGTTTGAACGCTCCGGAATAGAGTTCACGTAGTCCTTCTTTTTCCGACCGGGAATGCCCCAGTTGTTTCGCGAGTGGGCCATTTTTCGGACTAAAAGCAGAATTAGCCAGCGCTGTACCCGTCATGTGTTCCTCGTTCACAGCACTGCGTAAGCGTTCTTCAAGCAGTACAAAGGCGCTACGCACAGCCTCGTCGAAGGCACCCATGTGAATCAGGTGCCCGCACCGTCGCATGAGTTCTTCATCAAGCCCGGTCTGCATTTCCAAAGCCCTGCGGACCTGATCCATCTCCTTATCGGTTAATATCATGCGTACCTCACTTATTCTGTCGTCATGATTACGTTTTTCTTGCTGCCTTTATCCGCGCCAGCAGCGCCGACGCGGGTGCATCATCGGGGTCCTGCGGCACCAGCCGGCCCTCGAAAGCGGTCTTGAGGATGGACTGGCGCAACCGTTCAGCGCGGGTGAGGTTGGCCTCGACGGCCTCTTCCAGCGCATTGATGACAGAAATCTGCCGCTCGACCTCCTCAACGATGCGGATCTGTTCCTCGAGTGGCGGAAGTGCAATAGCAAATTGGGAAAGCCTAGTGGCTCCCAGGTGTTGAATGTTAACACCTTTTGCGACTTCGCCAAATCGACCTGTCAAGGCGTCAGTGAGGAAATGAACATACAAAAACTCAGGTGGCAGTAGATGCGGTCGGACTCGGATAAGAGTGTTCTGAAAACCACATTCGGGGATTTCTTCATGCCATACAAAAGGTTTACCAACCTCATTAGGACTTCCAGATGCTTCTGCCAAGAGAACATCTCCCTCTTCCAAGCGGTATCTGTCCCAGAGATCAGGCGGAAAATCCATGCTGTTTACATCGGAGATATCCACACCATCCCAAGTCGCATTGGCAGCGCGAAGATAAGGTCGCATGTTAGGACCTTCATGGTATTCTGGCGATCTTTGTCGCCCCAACTGAACATCCCCGATCTGTTCCACACGTATCCACACCCACCCCTCCGGCAACTCGGGGAGATCCTCGGTGTCCGGCGGTTCGGGCGCGTCGTACTTCTGCTTCCATCTGTCGGTCTTGGGCAGGTAGGGCGCGTACTCCTCCTCGGTGCGGTCGATCCACGACTCCTCGGGCAGCTGGCGGATGTAGTAGGGCAGACCGGCGGCCTTGCGCTCGGCCTGGGCCGCCTTCTTCTTGGCACGTTCGATTTCATATTGCCAGCGTTCCTCTTCCCACCGAGCGCGGCGCTCCTCCAGGATACGCGCCAGCAGCGCGTCGGCGGGCTCGTAGTCGCGGCCCTCTTCGCGGGCCAGGTCCGCCGCCGTGGGCACCAGCCGCCCCTCGACGGCAGCCTGCAGCACCGAGGCGCGGTAGCGCGACAGATTCGCTTGCGCTCGCTCCAGCGCGGCGACGGCGGCGTCGAGGCGTGTGAATTGCGTTTCGATGGCGTCAACGATGCGGCGTTGTTCGGGGAGAGGGGCGAGGGGGATTGACCTTGTGCGCACGTCCTCATCTCTTACGGCAGGATAACTCGTACCTCTTTGTAGAGCACTTAACTCAGATATGAAGTCATCGGTCAGAGCATAATAAAATAAGTAACCAGACAGGACAGTTGAATTACCTCTCAAAACGCAGAAGCCTGTCGATGCTATTTCGCCATCGTAAACCTCTGGTACCAAAGCGATATTCTTGAGATAGGTACGAACAGTAGAAAACAGGACATCTTTAGCTGCAACCAACTGACGTGCTCGAGAGGGGGCATCCGCGCCTTTATAGGTTTTAGGATCTGTAATGCGATGCTCCTCATTATCAATTGACGATATATCCAAGTAAATAAAGCGATTGTTTGGTTTTTCTTCAGGCTTGACTTTCTTAACAGGCTCAGTGATTTCGCTGATGGTTGTTACTGTCCAGCCTTTTGGCAGTTCATGTTCCTGCAATGCTGGGCTTTCTTGCTCCTTGACCTTATCGCTCACACAGCCTCCCCCAAATCTCGCCCCTGGAACTCCGCCGCAAAGGGATCAACGAAGCGCACGCCTTCGAGCACGGCGCCGGGGTTGAAGTCCTCGCTCAGCACCGTCGGCACGTGATGTAGACGCGCGGCGGCCCAGATCTGCGCGTCCCAGAAGCTGAGCTGATAGTCGCGCACGCCCCGGACGGCCTCAAAGACCACCTGCGCCGTCACCGGAAAGACGGGCCAAACACGGGCCAGGGCCTGGAGTTGAGCTTCTGCCTGCACCGAGGACAACGGCGGCCTAAGCTTGCGCGTCACAGTGTTGTAGAATTCGGAAAGCACCTGAGCACTCAACGCGCCAGATTTGTTATCGA
>CAZCPK010000155.1:0-8704 GCA_964500755.1 uncultured Anaerolineales bacterium | reverse complement strand
GTCTTGGAAAGCCGCAGAACCGCTTCGTTTGCCCTCTTACTTTTGCACTTGTCTTTATTAAAGAACGCACTATAATTTAAAAGCGTCACAATGAGTAGAGAATCAAGCGACGCTGACTCCATCCATTTTTCGCAAGTTCCCCAGGCGGAGTATACACGAGTGAAGATTTTCTGAGGCGGTTTTCGGTGGGAATTTTGAGCAATACAGATAGGGTGTGAGGATGGATTCCACAATTCTTTGGGCTTAATTGAACCTGAAGTACATTATAGATGAACTGGCAGATCAGCACCGAAGGCGGCAACCCCTTCGTCGGCAGCGGCGAGCTGGACGGCAACGGCATTCCCGCCGACTTCTTCCAGGACATCCACGTCCGCAAGGCCTTCAACTACTGCATGGACTTCGACGCGCTCATCCAGGATGCCCTGAACGGCGAGGGCATTCAGGCCCAGGGCCCGATTATCCAGGGCATGATGGGGTACCTCGAGGATCAAGATCCGCTCTATAGCTACGATCCTGCCATGTGTGAGGAGGAGTTCCAGCAGGCCTTCGACGGCGAAGTCTGGGAGAACGGCTTCTACATGCAGTTGGCCTACAATACGGGGAACGACACCCGCCGTCTGGCCTCTGAGATTCTCAAGGCCGGCATTGAGTCTGTCAACCCCAAGTTTAACGTCTCCGTCGTCGGTATGCCTTGGTCGGTGCTGCTCAACAGCCGCCGTGAGGGCAAGCTGCCCATCTACGTGGGTGGCTGGCTCGAGGACTTCCACGACCCGCACAACTGGGTCCAGCCGTTCCTGCACCCGCAGGGAGCCTACGGGCGCGTTATCAACATGCCTGAGGACATTGCCGAAGAGTACGCGGCCCTCATTGAGGAAGCTGCTTCTCTGACGACTGTCGAAGAGCGCCGCCCCATTTACGAAGAGATTCAGCTGCGGTCTCAGGAAGACGCCGTCAACATCTGGCTCTATCAGGCCGTGGGACGTGTGCACCTGCAGGAATGGATTGAAGGCTTCTACTACAACCCCGCCTACTCCGCCGCCAGTCACTCCTACGTTTACGCTCTGTCCAAGGTGGCTCCGTAGCCAAACTTGGCTTTACCATGGGGAGAGTCGGTTTACACCGACTCTCCCACTTCACAATCGATCTATGCCGTCGGCCTTGCGAAAGTTTAATTTGAAAGAAGGTCATATTGTATGCTAACGTATATTATCCGTCGTCTTTTGATCCTGCCGATTCTTATGTTGGGCGTGACGCTCTTGATCTTTGCGATGCTCTCTATGCTCACACCTTACGAGCGCGCCTCGCTCTACGTCCAGGACATCCCCAAACGCCAGGGGGCCATGGAAGGAATTATCGAAAAATACGGTCTGGATGAACCGATTTACGTCCAATATTGGTATTGGATGGTGGGACGTCCCGCCGACGATGGAGGAGTCGAGGGGGGCGTGCTGCGAGGAAATCTTGGCTGGTCGAAGACCGGGAAGAGTTCCGTGGTCGGGGTCATCGGCCGGCGGTTGCCCGCTACGGCGGAGCTGGCGCTCTGGGCAGCGATTCCCATGATTGGCATCGGTATCTGGCTGGGCGTGATCTCCGCGGTCAACCACAACAAGATTATTGATCAGGTGATGCGGGTCTTCAGCATCGTAGGATGGTCCATCCCTACGTTCGTCTTTGGCTTGCTCGTCCTCATGTTCTTCTACGCCCGTCTGGGTTGGTTCCCGCCCGGGAGGCTCTCCAACGCGGCCATGCAGGTCGTGCAATCGGATGCTTTTGTGCGTTACACCAACATGAATACCGTTGACGCGTTATTGAACGGTCGCTTTGATATCTTCAGGGATTCAGTACGTCACATTGTGCTGCCCGTCGTCACCCTCTCCTATCTTAACTGGGCCTATTTGCTACGGGTGACCCGCTCTTCCATGTTGGAGACGCTGCGCCAGGACTACATCACGACGGCGCGTTCCAAGGGCCTGGCGCGACGCACCGTGATCTGGCGACACGCCGTATCCAACGCCTTGATCCCCGTAGTCACCATCGGCGGGATGATCCTGATCTCCCTCCTGAACGGGGTGGTGATTACCGAGACCGTCTTCAATTACCCCGGCATGGGGTCGTTTCTGGCCGAGGCTGCGACCTCCCTGGACGTGATCTCGGTGTTGGGTCTCACTCTGTTCAGCAGCGTGGTGTTGGTCCTGGGCAACCTTTTCGTGGACGTGTTATATGGAATCATCGACCCGCGGATCCGTCTGGATTAGCTCGGGGGATGACTTTTGCTGGCAGCGTGAGATATTGTGAGGTGAGACGGTACTTATGATGAGAACAAGAAAATTACTTAAGAAACTCGTGACGACCCCTACGTCCTTGTTGGGTTTGGTCCTCCTGGCGATATTTATCTTCGTGGCTATCGCTGCTCCACAGTTGGCGCCGCCGCCGGAAAATGCCCGGGATCCGCAGATGATCCCTCGCGATGGCTTTAGCTCGACGCCGGTGGGCCCTAGTCCCGAGCATCCCCTGGGCACGACGGAGGGACAGTACGATATCTGGTACGGCGTGGTCTGGGGCACTCGCACCGCCTTCCGGGTCGGTGTAGTGATCGCTTTCTGTACCACCCTTGTCGGTACGACCCTTGGCGCGGTGGCCGCCTATTACGGCGGTTTGGTTGATGAGGTCTTGATGCGCATCACCGAGATATTCCAGGCTTTTCCCTATCTTCTGGCTGCCATCACGCTCAGTTCGGTATTGCAGACGATCTATGGGCGTGGGGAGGCCGGCGCGTTGATGTTCTTCGCCAAGCTGTTGGCCTTCTTCACCTTTGGACATAATTTGAGCGAGCCCGTGGATCCCATCCAGCTGAACGTGTTGACGGCGATGATAGCAATTATCAGCTTTGGGTGGATGACCTATGCGCGGGTGATCCGGGGCAGCATTCTCTCCGTACGTGAGGAGGAATACGCTCTGGCCGCCAAGACCGTTGGCGCGACCGACTCACGCATTCTCTTCCGACACCTGCTGCCCAACGCCATCTTCCCGGTGCTGGTCATCGCTTCTATGAATATCGGCTCGTACGTGTTGAGCTTCGCCGCCCTCAGCTTCTTAGGGTTGGGCGCCCAGGTGGGCTACGCTGACTGGGGGCAGATGATCAGTTTTGCGCGCAACTGGATTCCTTCCCTGGCGCAGCATTGGCACATTGTCGTCTATCCGGGCATGGCCATCGTGCTCTTCGTGCTGGCCTGGAACCTGGTAGGGGATGGCCTGCGCGATATTCTTGACCCGCGTTTGCAGGGGTCGCGCTAACAGGTGAGGTGATTTTCAGTCGCGGGTATTGTTGCGTCTTTGTTATTCCGCGCAATGTAAGCGAGAGGTAGGGCAAACGAAGCGGTTCTGAGGCTTTCCAGGGCTTCTCAGCGCCTCCCTGCGACGTTTGCTCCAGTCATCAACCCCGACTTCGTTTGCCTTGCTCTCGCTTACGGGCGTTGTGAGGCAGCGAGGCCGTTTTCGTTTGTCGAATCGCTTCGAAATCCCGAGGTATTGGACGACGATAACGAAAAGGACCTGATGGGCGGTGCGCCTGTTAGGTCCTTTTCTTTCAACTCAGAGAGAAAGACGCGGTGGGGGTAGGTTTGCCTGTTCGATGTGGGTGGCCCGCAGCTCACCCGATGCCGTAAACGGACGGACCATCAGACTGTCAGACCATCAGACCCATAGATTATCTGACTATAAGGAGGATACGTTGACCCAACCGGTGATTATGGTGCACGGAGGTGCCTGGTACATTCCTGAGCGACAGCAGGAGCAGTACGCCGAAGGCTGTAGCGCCGCGGCTCAGGCGGGCTTTGCGGTCTTGGAGCAAGGCGGCGCGGCATTGGACGCCGTCGAGGTTGCGGTGCGCGTGTTGGAGGACGACCCGACCTACGACGCGGGACGCGGCAGCTATCTCAATCGCGCCGGCTACGTGGAGATGGACGCCATCATCATGGATGGGCGGACCTTGAACCTGGGCGCCGTCGCAGCGGTGCAGCGCCTGCGCCATCCCATCACACTGGCCCACAAGCTCCTGCAACTCGAGGAGCATAATTTCATGGTGGGGGAGGGGGCTATGCAGCTGGCCGCGCAGCTGGGACTTTCTTTGTGTGCGGAGGAAGAACTAATGGGGCAGGTCGAGGAGCCGGGAGATGCGGACACCTGGCTACCGCCCGGCATGGACGTTCCCGCGGACACGGTTGGGGCCGTGGCGCTTGACGCTCAGGGGAATCTCGCGGTAGCGACGTCCACGGGGGGCACGCCCAATAAGCGCCCGGGCCGGGTAGGGGACTCTCCACTGGTTGGCTGCGGGGCCTACGCCGACAACGAACTGGGCGCGGCAGCCGCGACAGGATGGGGGGAGCGGTTGATGCGGGTGGTGCCGAGCAAGACCGCTTGCGATCTACTCGGTCAGGGGCTCGATCCGCAGGCTGCCGCCGAGGCGACGATCGATCTGTTGGCCCGACGGGTGGCGGGCTACGGCGGCGTCATTCTCATCGATCAAAAGGGACGCGTCGGGTTGGCCCATAACACGCCCAATATGTCCTTCGCTTGCCGCAGAGCGGGGGAGGAGATCCTCGTGGGGACCAGGCGCTGACCCCGCCTGCTTCAAGATAAGCGCCCCGGTCTAGGCCGGGGCGCTGGGTTTGCCATTACAGCGTCAGAATCTACCCCATTCCCTTGACTTCCTTGCCCAGCTCCGCCAGGCGGGCCGCCATCACGTACTCGGGTACCTCGAACTTCTCGCTGAGCTTCTGCAGCGACGTCCAGGGCCACCGGGTCGTCCGGTTGATCCAGGGCTCGGGGATGAGCAGCGCGGCGGCAAAATGGCGCGATGCTTCCCGATTGTAGGGCAGTTCGTCGTCCGATCCACTCTCGCGCCGACAGATCTCACGGTAAAGTAGACGGGCCATGGCCATGCGGTATTCGTGTTGGTGTTCGCCGATCCCAAAGACCATGGAGAGATCGGAGAGATCCACGGCATCGATCAAGTCATCCGGAGGATGACCCAGGATCTCCTCGATGGGAACCGGTGGCTGTCGGAATGAGTAGCTCTTCAAAATGCGTTTGACCAGCGCGTCGATCTTCTTTTTTTCTTCGGGTGTGAGCGGACGATCCAAGGTTATTCCTCCGTGAGGGTGCGAAACTCTTCGAACGGGATGGCGGTCAGTGTCTCTGTTGACCCCATGCCCAGCGAATGAAGCAACAGGGCGATTTTGGCGGCAATCGTTGCGTCCGGGGCCTCGATTACGTGCAGAAAATCATATTTTCCTAGCAGCACGTAGCTGGCGATGCGCTCTGCCTTAGGATACTTGTCCGCCAGGCGTTCTTCCAGAGCGCGGTCCAGCTCCGCCAGCGATTGAATATCGCCCGGCTGATGCAACGATAGTTTTGATAGCATAACGAATTTTACCACGTCACACCTCCGTGATGATCCTCACGTACGCCCGAACTGGGCCGCCAGCTGATCTACAGAAATCTGTAAGATCGTCGGGCGCCCGTGGGGGCAGGTCCGGGGATTGCGCGTCTTCTCCAGCGCCTGGATCAGGGCCCGCATCTCCTCCTGGGGCAAGACCTGTCCGGCTTTGACCGCCGCTCGTTTGCAGATCATCCGAACGGTCTGCTCCTCCAGCGCCTCGCGGACCGGGGAGTCGCCGTTCTCCTGGCTGGCGATGTCGGCCAGCAGGGCCTGCACGGGGAGCTCACCCAGCGGCGCCGGCAGCGCCCGCACCAGGAAGGTGTTGGGACCAAACGTCTCGATCTCCAGCCCCAGCTGAGTCAGAGAGGGGAGTTGAGCTTCCAGCCGCGCCGCCTCGTCGGCGGGGAGGGTCACGGATTCCGGCTCTAGCAACGGCTGGGACGGTACGTCGCCCTCCGTCGCCGCGCTGAGCAGCTGCTCGTAGAGGATCCGTTCGTGGGCGGCGTGTTGATCGATGAGGTAGAGTCCGTCGGGGCCCTCGGCGACGATAAAGGCGCGGGCGACCTGTCCCACGACGCGCAGCGGGGGCAGCGTGGCCGGGCGCTCCTGTCGTTTGACCGGCGCGGTCTCCTCCTCTGTGGCGTCTACACCTTGTCCCGCTTCGTCATCCGTCTGAGGCGCACGGTTCTCGGCGCTGTCCGAGGTCGACCAGGAGAAGCGCGGTGCGGGTCGGAGCCCCGCGAGTTGTTTCCGCGTGGTGGGGCTTCGCTCGTCGGGGGCCTCCCGGCGCGGCTGCCAGTCCGCGGCGGCGGGCGCGTTTTCGATCACCGTGGCCCGGACCGCCCGCTGGACGCTACGGAAGACGGCGTCGCCGTCGCGGAAGCGCACCTCGGACTTGGCCGGGTGGACGTTGACGTCGACCTCCTCCGGCGGCATGTCGACCATGACGAAGGCCACCGGGTAGCGTTTGGTGGGCAGCAGGGTGTGATACGCCTGGATGATAGCGTACGAGATCCGCAGATCCTCCACCCAGCGTCCGTTGATCATCAGCGTGATGTAGCCCCGGTTGGCGCGGTGCACGGTGGTGGGCCCGACGAAGCCACGCACCCGGATGCTCTGGTCGGCGGTGAGCTCGGTGGGGATTTCCAGCAGACTGCCGCCCAGTTCCAGGCCGTAGACGTTGATCAGCACTTCGCGGGGATCGCCGTTGCCCGGCGAGTGCAGCGTCTCGCGCCCGTCGTGGCGCACCCAGAAGGCGACGTCCGGGTAGGCGATGGCGTAGCGGGTGAGGAAGGCGTTGATGTGCCGTCGCTCGGTCCGTTCGGTCCGCAGGAACTTGCGGCGGGCCGGGACGTTGTAGAAGAGATCCTCGACGGAGATGTCGGTGCCCGGCGGGCGACCGGTCGGCGCGCGGTGGATGATCTCCCCGCCCTCCAGACGTAGCCGCGTGCCGATCTCCTCGTCGCCGCTGCGAGTCGTGCAGGTGATACGGCTCACCGAGGCGATGCTGGCCAACGCCTCGCCCCGGAAGCCCAGGGTCGCGATACGCTCCAGATCCTGGGCCGTGCTCAGCTTGCTGGTGGCGTGGCGGCGAAAGGCCAGCGCGACGTCGTCGCGGGGGATGCCCACGCCGTCGTCGTGGACGTGGATGGCCTGCTTGCCGCCCTCTTCCACTTCCACGTTGACCTGCGTGGCGGCGGCGTCGAGGCTGTTTTCGACCAGCTCCTTGACCACGGACGCGGGTCGCTCCACCACCTCTCCGGCGGCGATACGGGCGGCGACGTTTTCGGACAATAGTTGGATACTCATAAGTTCTCCACTACAATTTTAGTCCAACTATTGCAGAGAGCAAGGATTGGGCTGAGGGGTTTCAAGTCAAACCTCGGTGATCTCGAAGACCACCGAGGTTTGATCAAATGACGGTGTTCGCCGGATGGCGCTAGGGTATCGTGTCGACGGTGGGCTGGATGCCCGGCCCCGGCACGACAATGCTGGGGGTGGTGCCCTCGGGCGTGAAGATGACCTTGTCCGTCTCGGAGAGCGCGTCGGCGTTGGCCTGGGCGACCAGCCAGCTGACGTAAGCCGGGTTCTCGGCGTAGAGCTCGGCCAGAGCTTTCTGCAACGCCGAGTCAGCCTGGGCTTTGGCGGCGGCGGCTTCGGCCAGCGCCTCGTTGATCTCCAGGTCTCTCTGGGCCGCCAGCAGCTCGTTCCGCTTGGTTGCTTCGATCTTGGCCCGCTCCGTCTCCAGCTGGGCCAGTTCGTTGGTCCGTTGCGCCTCAATCACGGCCTGCTGGGCCGCCAGACGCTGGCGCTCCAGCTCCGCCAGTTGGGTCTGCTGGCGCGTCTGCTCCTGGATACGGCTCTGCTCGACGCGGATCTCGCCCTCCTGCCGGGCCTGCTCGGCGCCGGCCTCGGCCTGGGCCTTCAGCTGATCCTGCGCGGCCTTCTCCGTCTCCAGCCGGCTGCGCACGATGGCGTCCAGGGCAGCCTGAACTTCCTCGGAGATGATGACGTCCGGGACGGCCAGGTTCTCAATATTCAACCCGAATTGGTCGACCATCAGGTCGAGCTCAGTGTCGATGCAGACGCGCAGTGTGTCCCGCGCTTCGCCGATAACGGCCTCGTCGAAGGAGCGCTCGCCGACGCAGACCTTCATGGCCTGCTTCGCCAGATCCTCGACGCGGGCGGCGGCCAGATCGTTCTCCCGGTAGATCCCTCTATACTGCGGCCAGAGGCGGCGCAGGATGTCGCGCTTCTCAAGGTTGGGCCGGAAGATGTCCCCGCTCACCACCAGTCCGATTCGCTGCTTATCCCGGGTGATCAGCTCGGGGTCGCTCACTTTGAACGGAATCGCCTGGGTTGAGACCTTTTCCATCTCCACGAAGAGCCCAAAATCGTTGTAGATACCAGGCCCGACGACGTTATGAATGCGCCCCCCGCGAAACTGGACACCGACCTCCTCGGGCTTGACCCGCTCAAGCACGTAATAGAAGTTCCCCGCGAAGTTCAGCAGGAAGACGAAGGCGATGATTGCCACCAGGGCTACAACGAGACTTCGCCCCTTTGCCCCTATATTTCTCATACGTTGTTGTAGGTCGCTCATGCGACAAGTTCCTCCTTGCTTCTAGGTGATGATACTTGGATAGTGGGATGGCATTCCCTGTGCCTAACCCTTTCCATTATAGCGGATATTGCTAGGTGTCAATCTCTGACTCCGCTGAAAAAAGCATCTGAACCACTGAGACACAGAGAACACCAAGGGTA
>CAZCPK010000154.1:0-8707 GCA_964500755.1 uncultured Anaerolineales bacterium | reverse complement strand
GCTGACGGATCAGCGGTCGTCGCCCGGTCCTCAGACCTGGGAGATCGAGGCGACGGTGACCGACGAGAGTGGCTTTCCGGTGAGCGGGCGGGGCCGCCTCAATGTCCATATGGCCCGCTTCTATCTCGGCCTCCATCCCCAGGAGTGGGTGGTGCCGGCGGGCGAAAAGGCCGCCGTGGACGTGCTGGCGCTGGATTGGGACGCAGCGCCGGTTCCGGATCAGGACATTACGGTCTCGTTGGCGCAGCGGGAGTGGTATCGTAAGGCCGCTACGGAGCCCTTCGCCGGCCCCACCTGGAGTTACACCGATACGGTGGTCTCCACCCTCAACGTGACGACGGATGAGCAGGGCGAGGTCGAAGCTGTGGTCACGCCGCCTACCGGCGGCTCTTACGTCATTTTGGCCGAGTCCACCGACGCCGACGGTAACCCTGTGCAGGCGGAGACGTCGCTGTGGGTCAGTGGGCCCGAGGGACGCGCCTGGCGGGCGCCCGAGGGGCGCGTTGAGCCGGTGGCTGATGCCGAGCAATATCAACCTGGCGATACGGCGTCCATTTTGTTGCCCACGCCCTTTGAGGGACCGTTCCAGGTGTTGATGACGGTGGAGCGCGGGAAGATCCTGCAGACGCAGCGTATGACCTTTGAGGAACGCAATCCCGTCATCGAGGTGCCGCTGAAAAATGAATACGCGCCCAACGTCTACGTCTCCTTCGTCGTCGTGAAGGGCATCGAGCAGGTCGAGGAGGAAGACGGAGAGCTTGTGGACGTAGGGACGCCCGACATCCGCGTCGGTCTGGTTGAGCTTCCGGTCGCTACGTTGAAGCAGGAGCTGACGGTAGACGTGACGTCGCAGCCGGCGGGCCCTTATCAGCCCGGAGACGAGGTTACGCTGCGCGTGCGAACCGTGGACGTTGCGGGGCGCACCGTGAACGCGGAGGTGGGGTTGGCCGTGGTGGACAAGGCCGTCCTGGCCTTGCGCGAGCCAAACACGCCGTCGATCCACGAGGGCTTCTATGGTGAACGTCCCCTGCGGGTGCGCACCGGCAGCTCCCTGTTGATGCTCTTCAATCGCGTGGCGGCGGACCTGGAGCAGTTGAGCGAAGAGGCCGAGCGCCTCGCCCAGGAAGCTACGATGGGCGGTATCGGTGGGGGCGGGGGTGACGGCTACGCGGCGGGGCCCGAAGAGCTCCGTCAGGACTTCCCGGACACCGCGCTCTGGCGTCCTCAGGTGCGGACTGGGCCCGAGGGGGAGACGGACGTTACGTTTGAGCTGCCCGATTCGCTGACCACGTGGGTCGTCGACGCGCGAGCGGTCACGGCGGACACGCGGGTGGGGGAGGCACGGACCGAATTGCTGGTCAACAAGCCGCTGCTCGTGCGTCCGACAACGCCGCGTTTCTTCGTCGCGGGCGATCGGGTGCAGCTCGCAGCGACGATTCACAATAACACGGAGACGGATCTCGAGGGAATCGCGCGCCTGGAGGCGTTGGGACTCTCCGTCGCGGGCGACGCCGAACGGCAGATCGAGGTCGGTGCCGGTGAGCGCGTCCGGGTCAGCTGGGACGTCAGCGTGCCGGCCTCCGGCAGCGACGCGGCGTTATTGACGTTTGTCGCCGAAGCGGGCGACTATCGCGACGTGACGCGCCCCACAATAGGCCAGCCGCCGGATCAGTCGCTGCCCATCTACCGCTACCTATCCCCCGACGTGCTGGGAACGCAGAGCGTGCTGGATACCGCCGGCAACCGTATGGAGGTCGTGGCGCTGCCGCCCAACGCCGGACCGGATACGCAGCTAACGCTGCGCGTCGCGCCTTCTCTGGCTGCTGGCATGGTGGACAGCCTGGGCTACCTAGATACGGCGCCCTATCAGTCCACTGAGCAGATCGTCAGCCGTTTCTTGCCTAATCTGTTGACCTATCGCGCGCTGAACGAGCTGGAGATCGCCGACGCCGCGTCGCTGGAGGAAAAAGTGGCGACGTTGGTCAGCGACGGCCTGGATCGCCTCTACGCTCGACAGCGGGAGGACGGTGGATGGGGCTGGTGGAACAACCGCAGCGACGTGCAGGTCACGGCCTACGTGACGTTGGGGTTGCTGGAGGCCCGCGACGCCGGCCACACCGTGCGGAGCGACGCGCTGCAACAGGCCCTGGAGTATCTGGAAGGGGCGCTCTCGGCGGTGGCTCAGGACGAGAAACAGAGCTGGCGTCGTTCGGACGCGCTGGCGTTCTACGTGCTCAGTTTGGCGCAGCGCCCTTGGCCCGAGAACGTCGCCGGCTCCCTCTATGCCTCTCGCGCTAATCTGGGGGCGACCGGTCAGGCCTACATCGCGTTGGCGCTGGGTGCGGTGGATCCTGCCGATCGCCGCGTGACGACGCTGTTGACCGATCTCCGTAATGCGGCGGCGGAGACGGCGACCGGCGTGCAATGGGAGGATCGGGAGGCCAGCACGTGGTCGACCGACGTTCGGGCGACGGCGGTCGTCGTCGATGCGCTGGTGCGCTTGGCCCCAGATGATCCGCTGATCCCGTCGGCGGTGCGCTGGCTGATGCTGGCTCGGCGCGGGGACCGTTGGACGACGACGCAGGAGACGGTCTGGGCCCTTATTGCGCTGACCGATTATCTCGTGAGCAGTGGCGAGGTGATGGGAGCGTATGAGTGGACCCTCGCCTTCAATGGCCTGGACGTACGGACGAACGAGGTCACGCCCGACACCCTGTTGGACGTCACGGAGATCACGCGAGAATTGACCGGAGATCCGGCGGAGGGTCTGGTTCGGGAGCGGACCAATGCCTTTGAGGTCCGGCGGGACGCCGGGCCGGGGCGGCTCTATTACACCGCCCATCTCTCCCTCTTTCGTCCGGTGCTGGAGCTGGAAGCGGAACGCCGCGGCGTTACCGTGCAACGCGCTTACTGTGCTTACAGTGGCGTGGACGACCTCAATGCAGCCACCTGTACGCCGCTGACGTCGGTGGCGTCCGGCGAGCTGGTCGAGGTGCAGCTCACCGTTATCGTACCAGAGACCCGGCACTTCGTGGCGTTGGACGCTCCCTATCCGGCCGGCCTGGAACCGGTGGATCCTACGCTGCGTATCGAGCGTCAGGATGTACCGGAGCCGGAATCGGAGCCCACTGGACAGCAGAGCACCTGGTGGTATCAACCGGCCTTCGACCACCACGAACTAAGGGACGAACGAGCGGTCTTCTTCGCCCAGGTGCTGACACCCGGCACGTATCGGGTGCGCTATCTGTTGCGTGCTACGCTGCCGGGGCAATATCGCGTGCTGCCGGCGACCGTCCAGGAAGTTTACTTCCCCGAGGTATGGGGCAGGACAGCCGGAACTATATTTGAAGTGGAACAGTGAACGGGCTTTACCTACCAAGGCGGAAAGGCAGCGTGTCTTATGGGCAAGAAAGGGGCCGCGACTCAGGAAAAGACCAGGAAAAAAGAGAGCGTTGAGATCATCGATCTTGACTCGCCTCACTTGTTCTTCAATCGTGAGTTGAGCGCGCTCAAGTTCAACGAACGGGTCTTGGAAGAAGCCGAGGACGAGGGTCATCCGCTCTTGGAGCGGGTCAAGTTTCTCGCCATCTTTGCGAACAACCTGGATGAATTCTTTATGATCCGGGTCTCCGGCTTGCGTAAGCAGCTGATGGCCGGGGCGTTGGAGGCGCCCCCGGACGGCATGAGCCCGGCGGAACAGCTGGCGGCCATTCGGCGGCAGTTGAGGCCGCTTCTGCGGCGGCACGAAGAGTGCTGGCGCTACGACGTGTTGCCGAAGCTCAAGGGGGAGGGTATCTCAGTTCTTCGCTATGACGAGCTGAAGGGTAAGCAACGCAAGCTGCTGCGGCGCCACTTCAAGCAGGAGATCTTTCCGGCGTTGACGCCGCTGGCCTTTGATCCTGGTCATCCCTTCCCCCACATCTCTAACCTGAGTCTCAACCTGGCGGTGGTCGTCACTGACCCCGTCAAGGGCCAGCAATTCGCGCGTCTCAAAGTTCCCGCGCTGTTCCCGCGCCTGTTGCCGATTCCCCTGGAGGACGACGCCGACACCTACGGACAGTTGGGCTTACACGATCTGGTTTCGAGCACCTTCGTATGGCTGGAGGAGGTTATCGCCGCCAACCTGGATTTGCTCTTCCCCGGTGTGAAGGTGGAAGCCGTCTATCCCTTCCGCGTGACGCGCGACGCCGACGTGGAGATCGAGGAAGACGAGGCTGCGGACCTGTTAGCTGCCATTGAGGAGAGTGTGGGCTTGCGGGAATTTGCCTCCGTGGTGCGTCTGGAGGTGGGGGAGACCATGCCGCGTAAGGTCCGGGAGATCTTGACGGCAAACCTCGACCTGGCGCCGTATCAGGTATATACCATGAACGGGCCGTTGGGATTGAAGGACCTCATGGGGCTTCTCAAGGTTGATCGTCCGGACTTACGAGATTCCCCTTTTATGCATTCGTTATCGCCTCAGCTGGGGCGCTCGGACAGCATCTTCTCTGTTATTCGCCGCGAAGACATGGTACTTTATCATCCCTATGACAGTTTTGGCCCGGTCGTCGATCTCTTACGGGAGGCCGCCGAGGACCCGAAGGTTATCGCTATCAAGCAGACACTCTATCGCGTCGGCGTGAATGCCCCGGTGGTGGACGCGTTGCTCAGGGCGCGCGAAAACGGTAAGCAGGTCGCCGTACTCGTGGAGCTCAAAGCCCGCTTTGATGAGGAGAACAACATCGTCTGGGCCAAGGCGTTGGAGCGGGCCGGCGTGCACGTCGTCTATGGCCTGGTGGGTCTTAAGACTCACGCCAAGGTTTGCCTTATCGTACGCCGGGAGGAACGGGGACTCCAGCGCTATGTCCACATGAGCACGGGCAACTATAACGCTGCGACCGCCCGCGTCTATACCGATCTTGGCTTCTTCACGGGAGACGCCGACATCGGCGCGGATATCTCGGAATTCTTCAATTCGCTCACCGGCTATTCCCAGCAGCTCAAGTACCGGAAGATCATGGTCGCGCCCGGGCAAATGCGTGAGCAGATTATCGAGCGTATCGAGCGTGAGATTCGCAGCCACGAGCGGGACGGCGGCGGCTATCTGGCCTTCAAGATGAACCAGCTCGTCGACAAGCGCTCTATCCAGGCGCTCTATCGCGCTTCTCAGGCCGGCGTCGAGATCGATCTAATGGTGCGGGGGATATGTTGCTTGCGCCCCGGCGTCATCGGGGTGAGTGAGAATATCACCGTGACGTCCATCGTGGGACGTTTTCTAGAACACACGCGGATGTTCTACTTCCGCAACGGCGGGGACGAGGAGCTGTGGATTGGTAGCGCAGATTTGATGCCGCGTAACCTCGACCGGCGGGTGGAGCTGCTCTTTCCCGTCGAGGACGTGGCGTTGCGAAAGCGGCTCGTTGAGCACGTGTTGTGCAAGCATCTTGCCGACAATGTCAAAGCGCGCCGGCTTCTGTCGAGCGGCGACTACGAGCGGGTTGCGCGGCAGGACGGTGAGCCGACGCTGAATTCTCAACAGTGGATGATCGAGCATCGCGGGATCTGGCATAGCGGATTTTCTGTCTGATTCTGAATAAGGCGTGTCTGCCGGGTACGTGCTGTGGAAGACACGCTTTCTTCCTGTCACGTGACTACTGCGCCTGTCGCGAATTGCCACCTGCAGTGTCAAGCGAATGTCCGGCGAGGCGGAACTTTTTTGGCGTCCCAGACGTTTGTAGTTAGAGGTTCACGGATATTTACCATCACATTCAATCCAGGAGGGTTTAAGAAATGATGAATAGACGGTATCTGCGTTGGATGGTGTGCGCCATTGTCCTGATCTTGTGGGGAGGTCTGTTTATCGAGAGACGGACGCACTCGGTGCGCTCGGCTCCCCTGCAGTATGATCCCTTCAGCGAGGAGGCGGTCGCCTTCAGCGAGCGGGTCGAGCTGCCGACCGCGGTACGGCTAGCCTCGGAGCCGACTTTCGCCGTCCAGGGCGCGCAGGGTTGGGAGGTCGTTTCGCAGCAGACTTTTCCTACCCAATCTGCCTGGGGCGGCTGGAGCGTCCTGCCTGAATCGGGTCATGGCTGGGGGATCGAGCCGATCGATCCGGGCATCAACTTCGGTGCCTGGGTCGACGGGGCGATGCAAGACGTCACCTTTAATACAGGTGAGACCTACGTCAACGACATGGAGACGTGGCTGGTCTTCGGGCCGATCGCGAACAGCGAGGATATCTGGGAGTTGCGGGTGGCCTTCAACTACTTTATCCAGATCAAGGAAGGAGATTACTTCAAGGTCGCTTATTCGACCGATGGTGAGTATTTCCAGGGATTGGAGATTACCTCATTGCAGATGGTGGCACCGGCCTGGGCGTCGGCTACGGTGCCCTTCAACGTGGGGCGGGGCAACAGTCAGCTCTGGCTAGGTTTCGGTTTCACCAGCGACGCCAGCGACGTGGCGCAGGGCGTCTGGCTCGACGACATCACGCTTTTGGCCAACTACGGAACGCGATTGGCGTTGCCTCTCGTCTACAAGAACTGGGCGCCGGAACGGCCCGGCTTCTTCGACGATTTCTCGGATCCCGCCAGCGGGTGGCCGCAGCGCGTCTACAATCGTCCGGGGAGCGACGGTGATTTCATGTGGGTGGGGTATCGGGACGCAACCTATCGGATGAAGGTGTTGCTCAACTATGACGGTGCAAACAACCGCAAGATGGGCGCGGTCCGGGCTCCGTATGATAATGACTACACCAATTACGACGTCTCGGTAGATCATTACTTCGCCCGGGCCTCCGATCAGGTCGTCACGCCGAAAGATGGCAAGGGTGGGTTGATCTTTGCGGCCAACGACGCCTTCTCGACCGCCTACGTCTTCGAGTGGAACTTCCAGGGCAACTGCGCCGTCACCCGCTTCGACGATCTCTCGCTGCCCGTCAGCGAGCTGGGCGGCGATCTGGACGAGACCCCGATCATGGGCTGGCGCGCCTGTGGCACCTACGGCTTGATCGGCGACGCGTATGGCGCGGACGATACCAACCACCTGCTCGTTGAGGTGCGCGGCAACCGCGCCCGGATCTACGTCGTCAATGATGGTAACAAAAGGAAGGTCACCGAGTTCACCGCCGACTTTCTCAAAACTCACCACAACGTCGGTCTGTTGACGGGGGCTTTTGACCTGACGCCGGTGGAGTCCCGGTTCGATAACTTCGAGGTCGTGCCCGTCGACTGATTTGGGCGTTGATCTCAAGCGCTTCAGAGCCTCCGAGTGTTCGTGGCCCTCGGAGGCTCTGTTCGTCGACTGCTGAGCGCTCGGAGAAAAGCCCGGTTTTGCTATCTCTGCGATCTCCGCGGGTTCTGCGGTGACCTGTGGGTGCTCACCAACCCCGTTTGCTTTGATCTTGTTCTGGCTTTATGGTATCGTAGTAAATATGAAGACATTCATGCATTTTACGTTGCTCATCAGTGTGGGGATGTTCCTGCTGCCGGCCTGTGGGGACGACGCGAGGTCTGAAAACGCGGTTGCCTCTGGTACCCTGGCGACGGAGGCGCGCTCACTGCAGGAACCGGCCTACGACGGCACCGTCTCGGTCGAGGCGACGCTGCGCCGCCGGCGGTCGGTGCGTGAGTACGCGGCGCGTCCCCTGACCCTCGCCGAAGTGGGACAGCTGCTCTGGGCCGCCCAGGGCATCACCGGCGATAACGGGCGCTATCGTACCGCGCCCTCGGCCGGCGGGCTCTATCCCCTGGAATTTTACGTCGTCGCGGGTGACGTGCGGGACCTTGCCCCCGGCGTCTACCGCTATGAGCCGGCGGACCACGTCCTCCGGCCGGTCAGCGAGGGGGACGTTCGCTCGGTGCTGGCGAGCGCGGCTCTGGAACAGACCTGGGTCGAAGAGGGGGCTGCGGTGTTGGTCGTCGCCGGGGTCTACGAGCGCACCACGCAGAAGTACGGCGAGCGTGGTCGTCGGTACGTTCACATGGAGGCGGGGCACGCGGCGCAGAACGTCTATCTGCAGGCCACCGCCCTTGATCTGGGCACCGTCACCGTCGGCGCCTTTCACGAGGACGAGGTGCAGCGCGTGGTGGGGCTCGCCGAGGACGAAATGCCCCTTTACCTCATGCCCGTCGGACCCTTACCGTAGCGAAAGATGTGGTGCCTTTACTTCTTCGGAGCTCCGAGCGCGCGATGCCTATCATTTCTGAACCATCCCAGAATTTTCTCTCGAATTCTATGAAATTTTCTTGTCCTGGCCCTTATTCTTCTCTGTGTTCTCCATACCTCTGTGTTTTAGATTCTTGGGTCTTTTGGACTTTGCCGGATGGTGGAATGAGCAGCCCTAAAACTAGCGCAGCGGACTACGCGGGTGAGGCTCACCAGACCTTTTCTGCGTTGGGACAGGAAGCGCGTGGCAAACGTTGCCTTTGCTCCCGGCGAAACCCCAAAGAGCCTAGATTCTTTCACCAGAATCGAGTATTCTACTTCTGAGTAGGTCAGAAAAAATATGTTAACATTTGCTCGGAGCCCTCGTCTCGGGGGCAGTCTCCTTAGAACCGAGACGTTCACGGTTAGCCGTCCCCGAGACGGGGACGGGAGCGGATGGTGAAACGTCTGGAGTAAAGAAACTTTTACGGATTTACTTAGCAAGCACCAAATCCGCTTAAGCTGCTGATTAGCTACCTATCACTTTGAGGCAAAAGTTTGTCTGTTACGAGATGAAGCTGTT
>CAZCPK010000153.1:0-8709 GCA_964500755.1 uncultured Anaerolineales bacterium | reverse complement strand
TTGATGACCTGGGTACGCGTTGCCAGGAGGCGCTGAGCAACCTTAGCAAGCCTTTGCCCCGCTTCGGAAACCCCCTCCCGGCTAGGCTTGCTTCATTCGCTAACCGTGATAGACTAGCTGCGATTGAAGAGGAGCGCTATGAGCCAGGCACTATATTTGAAGTGGCGACCCCAGACGTTTGAAGACGTGATCGGACAGGCGCACATTGTACGCACGCTGCGTAATGCCCTACGCCTCGATCACGTCCATCACGCCTACCTTTTTGCCGGTCCCCGAGGCACGGGCAAGACGACCACCGCGCGCTTGATCGCCAAGGCCGTCAACTGTACAGCCCCCCAAGGAGAACGACCCTGTAACGCGTGCGAGATCTGTCAGGCCGTCAATGCGGGCCGCCTAATGGACCTCGTGGAAATCGACGCAGCCTCTCACACCGGCGTGGACAATATCCGAGACATCCTGGAAAAGGTGCAATTCCGCCCCACCCAGGCGCGCTACAAGGTTTACGTGGTGGACGAGGTGCACATGCTCTCCAGGTCCGCCTTCAACGCGCTGCTCAAGACCCTGGAAGAGCCGCCGGAGCACGTGATCTTCGTACTGGCGACGACCGAGATCCACAAGATCCCCGCTACCGTCCTCTCGCGCTGTCAGCGCTTCGAGTTTCGCCGCATCCCGCTCAAGAAGATCATCGGACGGCTGCAGACCATCAGCGAGGGCGAGGGCATTGAAGTGGAATCCGAGGCCCTGGACCTCATCGCTCGCGCCGCGACGGGCGCCCTGCGCGACGCCATCAGCTTGCTCGATCAGATGGCAGCCGACGGCACGGTGACCGCCGATTACGTCCGCCAGATGTTGGGTTCGGAACGCCGTTCGGTGGTGCAAGGATTAGTCAAAGCCTGGATCGAAGGAGATCTCCAAGAAGGCATCACCGTCATCAATCGCGCCGTCGACGGCGGCGCCGATCCCCGGCAGCTGGCGCGACAGACGGCCGATTTCCTCCGCGGTATGATGCTGATGCGCCTGGGCGCCGGTGAGACATGGACGGAGCCCACGGCGGAGGAACGCACGCGCCTCGAGACGTTGGCCCAACAGGCCGAGACGGATGGTCTGGTGCGCGCGGTGCATCTCTTCAGCGAGGCCGCCAGCGAGAGTCAGAGCGGCTGGCAGCCACAGTTGCCGTTGGAGCTGGCCTTCGTCGAGGCGACGCTGACGCCGACGACGACCCGTCCGGCGCCGCAGGCCGAACCAACCCGGCGCGCGTCCACGACAACGCACCCCGCCAAAGCCAAAAAACAGCGCCGGACCCCCTCTGCGCCCGCACCAAAGAAGGCGCCTACGCAAGCGTCCAACGTCCCCGTGGAGAAGATCCAGGCGCGTTGGAAGGAAGCGCTGCGACAGTTGAGCCCGCCAGACGCCGCGCCGCTGTGGCCCGCCAAACCCTTAGGCGTGGACGGACAGGGACGTCTGATCCTGGGGTTCAAGCATACGTTTCACCGTAACAAGGCCAAGGAAGGCGCCGACGAACGCCTGGAGGAGATCCTCGCGCAGATGTTCGGACTACAGATACGCGTCCGCTGCGTGATGAAGGAGGAGTGGTCACCTACGGCAAGCGCCGCACCGACCACAGCGACGGCTCCGTCACAGCAAGCGAACAGTGAAGAAAAGGAGACCCCGGAGGCTGACAAAGCAGCGGACCGTGAGACAGGCGAAGCGGAGATCGAGGACGCCGTCGCCCGGCGCGCTGTCGAGGAATTGGGCGCCGTCGCCGAAGAGGTAGAATCCAAATAAGACAGTTCACGTAAAAGGTCAACGATTGACTCTGCCGCAAAAAGTCTTTTCAGCAGAGCTATCGGTTTCATATACAACCAGTAAAAGGAGACATTATGTCACGAAGAAGACGCGGTGGTATGGATCCCAGCGCCCTGATGCGCCAGGTTCAGAAGATGCAACAGAACGTCGAGAACGCCCAGGCCGAAGCCGAGGCCGAGATCATCAAAGTGACCGCGGGCGGCAGCGCCGTCAAGGTCACCATCACCGGCGGCCTGGAGATTCAATCGATCGAGGTGCAGCCCGAGGTGGTCGATCCCGACGACGTGGAGATGCTGCAGGATCTGATCATGGCCGCGGTCAACGAGGCCATCTCCAGGGCCCGCGAGATGGTCGCCGACCGTCTCTCCGAGGCCACAGGCGGGCTCGCCGGGGGTATGGGCGGACTGGGCATTCCCGGTCTTTAGACCACGACGATGACCAACGCGGCCGTACCGCCTTCTGTCACGCGCCTGATCGAGACCTTCTCCGAGCTGCCAGGCATCGGGCCAAAGACCGCCTCGCGGCTGGCCTTCTACCTGCTGCGTGGCAAGTCCGAGCTGGCGCTGCGATTGGCGGAGGAACTCGGCAACCTCGTTGAGAACACGCGCTTCTGCTCGGTCTGCTACAATGTGACCGAGGAAGATCCCTGTCCCGTCTGCGCCGACGAGACGCGCGACGACAGCGTGATCTGCGTGGTCGAGGAGCCGCTGGACCTGCTGGCGCTGGAACGCACCGAGCAGTATACCGGCGTCTACCACGTGTTGCATGGCGCGCTCTCGCCCCTGGAGGGCATCTTCGCCGAAGATCTGCGGATCCAGGAGCTGGAGGAGCGCATCCGCAAGGGAGACGTCCACGAGGTAATCTTGGCCACCAATCCCACCAGTGAGGGCGATTACACTGCCTCCTACCTGGTGCCGCGCCTGAAATCCCTGGGCGTGCAGATCACGCGCCTGGGCCGGGGGCTCCCCATGGGCGGCGACCTGGAGTACGCCGACGCCGTAACGTTGACCCGCGCGTTGGAGGCGCGCCGCGAAGTCTAGCGTTATGACCACCTGGACCCTCGATCCTCGCACGGGCTGGCGGCTCGGCCTGGCCTTCATCGCATTGCTCCTGCTGCTGGCAGCAGGTTTGATCACCCTGCTGGTGACCGCGCCTCTCTCTTTGCTCTCCTTTTTCCTGATGCTGGGCGCCCTGGGGGCGCTGGGCGGTGCGGTCTATCTCGGCTTCCGGCTAGGGAACTTTGTACGGGCCGACTATGAGATGGATCGCAACGCGATCGTGGTCAACTGGGGCGCCTACGGCCGACAGATTCCGCTGGCGGACATCCGCCGGGTCTGCACCGTGGAGGAGATTGAGCAGCTGAGTTTCAGCGGCGTCCTCCGCTGGCCCGGGTATCTCCGAGGACGCGGACACGCGGCGGACATCGGGCCAATCCTCTTCTACGCCGGCGCCCCGCTCAAAAAACTGGTTTTCCTCTGCCTGGAAGATCGAGCGTACGCCATCTCTCCGGCAGAGCGAGCGCTTTTCCTGGAAGCGCTGGAGGAACGTCGCGCCATGGGGCCCACGCAAGACGTGACGCAGGAAGAACGACACCCCGCTTTCCTCGACTGGTCCATCTGGCGGGATCAACGCGCCCTCATCCCTCTGGGGCTCAGCACGTTGCTGATCGGCCTTCTGGCGGGTGTTCTCAGCTGGCGTTATCCCACACTCCCCACTCAGATTATCATGAAAGTAAGCGCGGCCGGTCGCCCTCTGTTGGTCGCGCCCCGCTCCCGACTCGGCTATCTGGGAGGACTGGGGCTGATATTTGCCCTGATCAACGGTGGTTTAGGGTTCTTTTTCTACAATCGCCAACGCATGGCCGCTTATCTCCTATGGAGCAGTCTGGTGTTTCTGGAAAGCAGTCTCTGGATCGCCGTGCTCTCTATTCTAGCGACCAACTGACCGCAAACGAGGATAAGCGCATCATGATCCAACTCGCAGTCTTTGACCTGGACGGGACGCTTCTCAGCGAAGCGAGAGAGATCAGCCCGTCCGTACGCCGGGCCGTGGCGCGTGCCCAAGATCAAGGCGTCGTGGTGACCGTGGCGACGGGCCGGATGTTCAGCGCGCTGCTCCCCTACGCCCGGGAATTGGGCATTACCGCGCCGGTGCTGGCCTATCAGGGCGGCTGGATCCAGGAACCCGACGCTTCCACACCTCTCTACCGCATCTCCCTCTCCAGGGACGTTGCCCGCCGCACTCTCCAACTCGCCGAAGCGCACGCGTGGCACACCGTCCTCTACGCCGACGGACGTATCTTCTTGAAGGAAATGGTCTATTCTGAAGACTTCTACGCGGATCTTCTGGGAACCGATTATCAGGTCGTGCCGACGTGGCACGACGTGCTGGCGGAGCACACGCCGGACAAGGTGCTTTTCGTGGCGGACCCGAACGCCATTCCCGGTATGGGGACAACGCTCAAGCATCATCTTGACGGCAAAGCCCAGATATTCCGCTCTCACGCCCGCTTTATCGAGGTCGTGCCCCTGAGCGTGGACAAGGGTGTGGGCGTCGCCTGGCTGGCGGAGCGGCTCGGCATTCCCCAACAAGCCGTCCTGACTGTGGGCGATCAGGAGAACGACGCCCCAATGATCGCCTGGGCTGGCGTGGGCGTCGCCATGGGCAACGCGGCGCCAGCGGTGAAAGCGGTAGCCGATTGGATCGCGCCCCCCATCGAGGAAGATGGAGCTGTCGTGGCTCTGGAACGCTACGTCTTTGGAGCGTCGGACGCATGACCGCCCCAATTCTACCCATCCAGCAGCCCGCGAGCATCGACCGCGCCGTGGCAGCGTTACAGGCAGGCGAATTTGTCGTCATTCCCACCGACACCGTCTACGGTCTCGCCGTCGCCCCGGAAGCGCAGGACGTCCTACGGGAGCGCCTCTACAAGGACCGCGAGCGGGAGACCTGGCCCGCGCTGCCGTTACTGCTCGACGTCGATACGCCCATGGACCATCTGGCGCGCACCAATCGGTCGGCGGAGCGACTGGCGCAGTATTTCTGGCCCGGCGCCCTCACCCTGCTGCTCCCCTCGGCGCCTGACGCACCGTTGCCTCCGGAGATCACGCAGGTGGCGCTCCGCGTCCCCAATCTACCGCCGCTCTGGCCGCTACTCCGCGCCATGGGCGGTTTTTTGATCGTGGGACGTGCGGGCCACAGCGGATATCCCTCCGCCATCACGGCCCAGGAGGCCGTCGATCAGCTGGGGGACGAGGTCGCGCTGATCCTCGACGGCGGCGCTGCGACCTTCGGCCTGATGTCGACCATCGTGAGTTGCAGCGAGCGCCCGCCCCGCATCGTGCAACGGGGCGCTATTCCCAAAGATAAGGTGCGCTCCGTCGTTGAGATCGCCTGATCCCACGCCCCACCTCATGCAAAAGAAATTCCGCTACCGGCTCGTCCTGATCGCCCTGCTGTTGCTCGGCGCAGGGCTGCGCTTCGGAGGGCTAAACGCCCAGTCTTTCTGGAGCGACGAAGGGAATTCCGCCCGACTGGTGGAACGCGCCCTGCCGTTGATCGTTGAGGGTGCCGCCGGCGACATCCACCCGCCCGGCTATTACCTCCTGCTCCACGCCTGGTGGCGCATCGCTGGCGGCTCGGAGGTGGCGCTGCGGAGCTTCTCGGCGTTCTGCGGCGTACTGACCGTGGCGCTGGCGGCAGCGCTGGGACAACGGCTGGGCGGACGGGTCAGCAAGGCGATCGCGGCGCTGCTGGCGGCGCTCCATCCGCTAGCAGTCTACTACAGCCAGGAAGCGCGCATGTACGCGCTGCTGGGGCTCGTCGCCGCCATGACGCTGCTGCTAGCCTACCGGGTCGTGCGAACCCGGGGCGCGCCCCGCGCCGGGCTCGCCCTGACGCTGAGTCTTGTCCTGGGCCTGTACACCCATTACGCTTACGCCTTTGTTTTGCCCGCCATTAATCTGCCCTTCCTCGTCTGCTGGCTGGCCCAGAGAAGACGCCGTCGCTGGCACACGCTGGGCGTCTGGGTCGCCGCGCACGGTCTAGCCGGGCTGGCCTTTCTACCGTGGCTCCCCAACGTGCGAAAACTGACCAGCTGGAGCCCACCGGATCTCAACACCGGTCACGCCCTGATCGAGATGGGGCGCACCCTGCTGACCGGCGTCACCTTGCCCGGTGAGGCGCTGTCCGTCACGCTCCCGGTCGTCGCGAGCGCGCTCCTGTTGTTGGCGCTGCTACGCCCCTCCCGGACGCCGTTTCTCAAGTGGGGCGCGGTGACGTTGGTCGTCTTGCCACCGGCGCTTATCGTCGGACTGGGCGTCTACCGCGAAGCCTACCTCAAGTTCCTGA
This sequence comes from uncultured Anaerolineales bacterium, assembly GCA_964500755.1. Classification (GTDB taxonomy): domain Bacteria; phylum Chloroflexota; class Anaerolineae; order B4-G1; family SLSP01; genus G713. The sequence continues at coordinate 2,553 of CAZCPK010000153.1, read as the reverse complement.
TGGTCAGCAGCGCACCGCTCACCGCGCTGGTGGCGCTCACCTGGCGTCCCGTCGACCCCCGTGAGCGAGAGCTCCTGCGCTATCTACCGGGGCTGGGCGCGCTGCTCACCGTCCTGCTGCTTCCTGCTCAAGCACGCGCGCTCCACCACCTCTACACCAATTCGACCTACACCCGCGACGACTACCGGCGCATCGCGGCGGAGATCGCAGCTGCCGCCGAGCCGGGAGACGCCGTCTTTCTAAGCGCGCCCAACCAGTGGGAGGTCTTCACTTACTACTATCGTGGCCCCTTGCCGGTCTATCCTGCCATCTATCACCCTACGCCAGAAGAGGCCGACGTCTGGATCAACGAGCTGCGGGCGAAGAACCACCGCCAGCTCTTCGTCTTATACTGGGGGGAGCGCGAATCGGATCCCCACGCCCGTTTGGAGCGACGGCTGGCGACAGACGCCTACAAGGCCGATGAGCGCTGGGTCACCCGGGTGCGCGTGGCGCGCTACGGCATGGCGCCGCTGCCGACCTCCCCTGACGTGCGACGGTCGCTGCAGCTAGGCGACGCCATCGCCTTCGAGGGGTACAGCGTCGTCGGTGGACCCTTTGCGCCGGGCGATATCGTGCCGTTGACGCTCTTCTGGCACGCCCCAGCAGCGCCCTCCTGGCAGTATAAGGTCTTCGTGCATCTGCTCAACGCCCAGGGTGAACTGGTCAGTCAAAACGATGTGGAACCCCAGGCGGGCTTCCGTCCTACCAACAGGTGGGAAGCGGGAGCGCGGATCGTCGATCGGTACGGCGTGCTGCTGCCGAAGGATCTGCCGGCGGGCACCTACACGCTGGAGGCCGGCATGTACAACCCACAGAACGGTACGCGCCTGCCGGTGCAGGAAGCGGGGGAAGTCATCGGGGACGCCATCCCCCTGGGGAGCATCGAGGTACGCGAGTAAGAGAACGCTCAGCGCTTCCAGAGAAGGATAACGGCGGGGATCTCAACGAAGGAATCCACCTGAAATTCCGTCTCACCGCGCAACCAGAGGCCGGACGACTTTCCACCATCCAGGTTGAGCGCCACATCAATCTCCAGATCCGAGGCTACCAGCCACGTCGCCAGCTCGTGCAGGCTGAAGTAGCCGTGTGGCGCGATGAGGAAGAGCAGACGACCCTCTCGATCCTGGGCCACGACCGTGCGGCGCGCCACCTGACCGGCGTCAGCGTCGGCGGGAAAGCCCGGCACCCCACCCGGCTTGACCAGGACGGGAAACGACTGGATGGCAGCGCGCAACGGCTCGGTGGGATCGTAGGGGCGCTCACGGAGCCAGCGGACCTCTGGCGCGCCCAGCGGGGGCACCGCAAACATCCCGGCAAAGTCGCCGTAAGGCGCGCCGAAGCGCTCACCGGCGGCGATGGTCAACCCTGTGATCTGCCGCTCTTCGGTAAAGTAGCCGGCGTTGACAGCCAGCAGCGCGTTCTCAGCGCCGGCCCACGCGCTCACCGGACGTCCACCGCCGGGCATCGCGCGGACGTCAAAGGCGACGTATGCCGGGTCGACGCGCACGAGGGTCACCACCTCGGTGCCGGCGGAGAGCACGACGCGCACCCGGCGTACCGCCACCCCTTCCGCCATCAAACGCCAGCCCGTATCGACCGGGGGAGACGTGGGCGTCGGCACCGGAGTCAACGTGGGCGTTGGCGCGGGCGTTGACGTAGGCGTAGCAGGCAGTAACAGCGCGGAAAGCCCGCAGAGTAGCACCAACATCACCGCCGCCATTACCAATCTGTCGGTTCCTGACATAGCGGCTAGCATACCCGGCTCCGATCAAAAGGCAAGCCCCCATCTTCGCCAGAAATCACCCGTTCTACCAAGGTATTGCCGCGAGAACCAAAAAGACCCCCCAAACCACGGCACGCCGCCGTCATTTAGAGGGTCTCTTACCGAGTATCTAGATCAGTCAGTATCCGCGCTGATGTTTATTGCGACGCTGACGCTTCCGCATCTTGCGTTCGGCCTTGCGGCGCTGAATGCGTTCCTTTTCACCTTTGGTGATAAAGTAGCGACGCTTTTTTAGTTCGCTCTTGATGCGATCCTTGGTCACGCGCTTGCGAAATCGCTTGATCAGCTGTTCGGCAGATTCACCGGGTCGTCGATTCACAAAAGTCATCCGATTGTCACCTCCCTCTTGGGCTCTAGCGTAAACTCTCTATCCAACAAAAAGAACCTGGGCGCCACGTACGTTGGCAAGCACCAGGTCCGCAGAAGAACCAGGATACGCGTCCAAAATCTTTTGCTCCCCGAGTCAGCTCCGAAGAGACGTGTTTTTCAATTGGATGTTGCATCCTCCCGATCCAGGCAACGTGCAGGCCTGAATCTGCTTGAAAACGTTGCGCCAACCACTCGTAGGGCCTCGTATTGCTATTCTAACCGACGGACGCAGGCCTGTCAACTTGGCGAGCTTGATGGGGTATAAGACAAGTTGGCTCTTATTGGTTTCTGGGTGAAATGCGGGATTTCGAAGCAAATCGGGAAATGCTTCAGAAATAGGTTAACACCTTTGGTTGGAT
>CAZCPK010000152.1:0-8861 GCA_964500755.1 uncultured Anaerolineales bacterium | reverse complement strand
TGCCCAGGTATTCGTTTCAAACAGGGGGTTCTCAGCTCCATAATGAGAATTGCTGTATAATTAGATTATAAAGAAGGAGCTAGAGAACGCAAACTGTACCACCCCGGGCAAACGCAGTGGTTCTAAGGCTTGCTAAGGTTGCTCAGCGCTTCCTGGCAACGCGTACCCAGGTCATCAACCCGGCTGCGTTTGCCTTGTGCGCGGCTAAGCACGTTCTGCGACATTGGCGCGGGTCTTCGCTGACCACTCGCTTCGAAATCCCCCCAGGAGCAAACGAAGCAGTTCTCAGGCTCTCCGAGGCCCTTTATTGCCGCCTCAACAACCCGGCTGCGCCTGTCTTGCTTTCGCCTACGGGCATCGTGAGACATCGAGGTCGTTTTCGCCCGCCGATTGGCTTCGAAATCCTCACGGCCGATCCACGGGGATCGCGATGCGATGACGCTGCGTGCGGCGTGCCCAAACACGAAGCGTTGAGATTGTGGCGCCACAATCTCAACGCTTCTTTCCGCACCAAATAGAGATGGGCCGGACAACGCGCTACAAATCCAACTGCTCCCGAACCTGTTCCACAGCGCCCGTGAACGCGTCAAACTCGTAACTCTCGACCTTCCCAGCATCACAGACCCTGGTCAACTCCGGGTCGATGGGAATCTCCCCCAGGACGCGGGTGTTGAAGTTATCGGCCATCTTCTGGGCGTTCCCCTCGCCGAAGAGCGAGATCTTCTCGCCGCAGTGGGGACACCGCGTGTAGCTCATATTCTCCAGGATCCCCAGGATCTGCACCTCCATGTGCTCGGCCATACGGGCGGCCTTGCGCACCACCATGTCGGCCAGTTCCTGCGGCGAGGTGACGATAACCGCGCCGTCGACCGGCAGCACCTGCAGTACAGTCAGCGCGGCGTCGGAGGTACCGGGCGGCAGGTCGACGACCAGCACGTCCAGATCGCCCCAGAAGACGTCATTCCAGAACTGTTTGATGGCGCCGGCGATTAGTGGGCCGCGCCAGATGATGGCTTCGTCCTTACGCTTGAGCATGAGATTGATGGACATAATCTTGATGCCGCCTGCACTGACCGGCGGCACGATGCCCAAGGGTCCCATGGTCGGCGCGTCATCCACGCCGAAGACCGTGGGAATGCTGGGACCGGTGATGTCGGCGTCCAGGACGCCCACGCGGAGCCCCTGTCGACGCAGGCCCGAGGCCAGCAGCGCGGCGGCGGTGGACTTCCCCACCCCGCCCTTGCCGCTCATCACAGCCACCACCGATTTTACCTTGTTCATCTGACTGGCGATAGAAGCTTCAGGTTCGGGCTGTCCACGCTGCTGACGCAACAACGCCGTCATCCGTTCTTTCTCCTCTTCGGTCATACTGGTCAGATTGATTTGCACGTCGAGATCGTCGCCCAGAGCATCCACGGCCTCGGCGGCGTTCTGTGCGATACTGTCCTGCAACGGGCAGTTGGGCACCGTCAGCGCGATGGTCACCGAGATCGTATTATGATCGATCTGCACCTCTCGGACCATACCCAGTTCCACAATGCTGCGTCCAATCTCCGGATCCATCACCTGTTTCAGGGCCTCAATGACCTGTTCCTTCTTAACCACTCGTAACCTCCTGAAGACACTTGTGTTGTCATGAATTCACACAAAAAATCAGGGATCAGGAAATGAGATACTTGCCCGATCCCTCGTTTTCCCCACTATAGTAGATCGCGCCTGAGCGCACCTCTCTCAGTTAAGATAGGTTCGTCAAACACGCGCCTGCTCGGCCTCGACCTGCTCCTCTTCGCCCTCCTCAACGGGCCACATCCGGTCAACTCCCGTCAGGCGATCAATATAGAGCCCGCCATTCGTGTGATCGATCTCGTGCTGGAAGACGCGGGCCAAAAACCCCGTGGCGCGCAGGCGAAAGGGCCGGTTATGCTCGTCCCGACCACGCACCACGACCCAATCGGCGCGCTCGACCTCGCCGACGTACCCGGGAATCGAGAGACATCCCTCGAGGCCCACGTCCGTCTCCTTGCTCGATTTCACGATCTCCGGGTTGAGCACCACGTAACGCTTGCCACTGCCCGGCAGGGGCTCCTCATCCTCATCAGAAGCCTCAGGTAACTCCACGATGACCAGGCGCAGCAGTTCCGCGACCTGAACTGCCGCCAACCCAACGCCGTTATTTGCGTGCAAGGTCTCAACCATATCGTCGATCAACGCCGCGATCTCCGGCGTAATCTCGTCAATATCTCGCGATTGCTCGCGTAACCGCTCATCTCCCACAGTAATTACGTCCAAGACAGCCATCCGTCCTCCATCACGTATCTACTAAAGATCCTTGTCCTCGCCCACTTCCTCCAGGGTAGAATCGGACGCGTAGTCCCCACCCCGGTGGCGGAGCGTATCGTAGACGTCAAACCAACGCAGCATCTCTTCTTGACGACGCTGCGCTTCCTGCTCTTGCTGACGCTCAAATAACTCCTGCTGGCGTCGGGATATCTCCGCGCTCACCCGTTCAGGATGGCGCACCCACTCGAGAGAGAAACCGGCCTCAGTCCCGGCCGTCTCCAACATCACGTGTCCATATTTAAAGATCCGCGCCCACACGCTGGGAATCGAAGAGGTGATATTTTCGATATTCTCCAGCTGCGCCTCCCGACGACTGCGCTCCAGAAGCAACGGTTTCTGATAGACGAGGATGATGCGGCTCGGCGTCAGCTCGAAATAGTCATTACGCCAATCCTCAATAAACCAGAGGACCAGGCCGAAGAGTACCGCGTCCCCGCTCAACCAAAATAGGACGAGCGTCCAATCTCTAATATTTTCCCACAAACCAAATAGTAACAACCCGGCGACGGTCCACGTCAACCAAACGCCCATGACCCAGCCGTGTTGAAAGAGCCCGGGCAGCCAATAACGCCGCCAGTAGATCGTCGAACCGTCCTCACTCACCGTCCAGGCGGCGGGAAAGAAATAGCGCAGAAAAGCGCGCGCGAGAAACAGGGGGGGGAAACGCGTATCGCTCAACCGTTCTCGCCGATCAACATACGTCGGCTCCGGTTCCGGGGCAACGTCCGGCTGCTCTGACTCTCCTTGCAGCCGGCGTTCCAGCTTTTCTTGAATCTTCTCCCGCAACAGGAGAATTTCCTGGGTCTGACGACGCTCCAACTGCCGGAAGATCAGTTTCCGCAAGCGCGAAGGTTTGTCAACGGCGTTCAGATCAATCTCGACCCGCTCGCCGGCCGTCTGCAAGATAATGTCACCGTAATCAAAAGCGTTAGCCAGAAATCCTGACTGTACGACGTACATATCCTCGACATTTTCCAGTGAGCCCTCCTCGAAAAGCTCCCGGAAAGGCCAGACGCGCTCCGAGTGCACAATTCGCTGGTCAGTCAGGACAAAATAATCGTCGCGCCAGTTGACGTACGACCAGGCCCCGAAGGTAATCAAGAGCAGATGGAACGTGCCCAGAAACACATAGAGAATCCACGAGATCAGGTCCTCTTCTATCGGCCCCGCCAAAACGTAGACCGGCGACGTGAGTAAGAAAAGCATGGCAGGAGCGCCGATTCGGTGCAAGAGATTCATCCAATGTCGACGCGCCCAGAAGACCACTCTCTCCTCGTCGCGCACCCAATCAAAGGAGGGGAGCGCCCGGCGGCGACGCAACTGCGGATCGATGTTGAGCCGTCGTTCAAGGCGCGGATGGTCATCCAGATACGCCTCAAATTCGCTGCGCTCCAGGTAGAGCAGTCGCGTCGGCGCGGCGACCTTGGCGGTCGCATCGTGCCGATCTCCGACGAGCAGACTCGTCGTACCTACGGTTCTGCCCCCTTCCAGGGTATCCAGAGAACGACGAACGCCCTGTACGTCCAGGCGCCACAACTGCACGCGTCCCTCGACGATGTGGTAGAGCCGACTAAAAGCTTCTCCCTGGACAAAAAGATAATCTCCCAGCTCATACTCCACCTCGTGAACCAACTCCACGAGATCTTCATAGGCCCCATCCGGCCCCAAATCCATCGGATTCAAGCTCTCAAAGAGCGGAATATGCAGCAAATGTTTGATTATCTGCGCCCTGTTCATAAGATAAATTATACCATAGTCTGAAAAAAATAACGTTCTAACGTTTGACTCCACTGAAATAACTAAATATCTCACCACAGAGAGACACGAAGGTCACAAAGAAAACAAGAGGGTACTTAGATAAAATTAACCCAAGACGCTTATTTTGTGAATTTTTCTCAATACCCTTTTAATATTTACCCTGGTGTTCTCTGTGTCTCGGTGGTTCAGATGCTTTTTTCAGCGGAGTCACGTTTGAACGTCGCAACATTACTCCCGGCTGACCTTCGATCTATTCCCAGAGGAAGGTTTATGCCAGGACCAGCGTCTCGGTGTAGGCCACGACAGTCGCCTCGGCGGTCGCCTGCCACGAGAAACGGGCCGCCTGTGCCACGGCGCGGCGCGCCAACGTCGCGTGCAAAGCGGCGTCCCGCGTCAGGCGGAGCATGGCCTCCGCCATGCCAGCAGTGTCGTCGGGCGCAAAGAGCAGGCCCGCGTCGCCCACCACCTCGGGTAAGCTCGTTGCCCCGCTCCCCACGACGGGCACGCCGCAGGCCAACGCCTCCAGCGGGGGCAGGCCGAAGCCTTCGTAGCGCGAGGGATAACAGAAGAGCCGCGCGCCCCGGTAGACCGCAGCTTTTGCCGACTCCGGCACAAAACCGGGGAAGATCACGTGATCCGCAGGCACGTGCGCCTCCGCCGCTAACCGTCGCGGGTCGGGCGCGAAGTCGCTGTCCTCCCGGGGCAGCCGGCCCGCCACGACCAGCGGAGGCAGGGGCGCGAACGTCCGCGCCCGCGCGTAGACGGCGAAGAGCGTCGCCAGGTTCTTGCGGCGGTCGAAGCCTCCCAGGTAGAGAATGTACCCCGGCGTCAATCCCAGGGCAGCCCGTAGCGTCGCGTCCTCAGGGGCAGCCGCGGGTCGATAGACGGCGTCGGCCGCCAGGGGCACCGCCCGGACCCGATCCGGCGCCACGTCCAGGGCGCGGACGATGTCGCTTCGCGACGCCTCGGAGTCGGTGAGCAGCAGCGCGGCCCGAGGCGATGCGCGTTCTACCAGTGCCGTGTAGAGTCGCACCTGCGGCCCGCCCCGATAGCCCGGCAGCAACAGGGGAATGAGGTCGTGGACGGTGACCACGACGGGCACGGAAGAGATCAGCGGAGGCGCCCAGTAAGGCACGTGCAGCAGATCTGCTCCCAGTTGGCGCGCGACACGCGGCGCCGCCACCTGCTCCCACCAGACCTTGCCCAGCGGTCCCGGGAGGGTCGGCACGCTGTACAACTCCATACCAGCGGAAAGCGCCGCCGGGTCTATCCCTAAACCGGGCGGCGCAAGAAGGGTCACCTGTACGTCCGGAGCAACATCCGGCAGGTGCGTGATAAGTTGACGTAGATATTGACCACTCCCCGTATCTGAGCGGTTCCAGAACCAGCCAGTCAGTGCAACGTGCATGAACTCAGAGCGGGGAGCGGCGGCTCACGTTACTCTTCTCGTAGATGGACGTTGTAGGCTTCCAGACCGCGGTCGGTCTCCCGTACCTCGTACCAGACCGAGGCGCCCTCCCCGGCGATCTCGTCCAGGTCCCCCACCACGTTGCTGCGGTGGCAGAAGACCTCGGTGCCGTTGGCGCGGACGATAAAGCCGAAGCCCTTCTCCTTGCTGAACCATTTCACCACGCCGGGATGCAGCCCGGGCTGGGGTCCGGTATCCTCACGGCAGTCGGGGCAGTACTCCGGGGGCGTGATCTCCAACCCCATCTCGTCCTGCGCCCGCTGTTCCTCCACGGTGAAGACAAACTTTTTACCACACTTCTCACAAACGCGCATTTCATCTCGATACGTCATCAAAACCTCCACTTTCAGTCAGGCCAACCAACCGGCCGGCCTTTTAAGGAAGACAGGTTCTGTAAGTGCACATCGTCATCGATTCCCTACAGTACCCGCTGTTCACCACAAGTCCCACTCCGGTGAACACAATCATCAAAAATCATACCGTGTAATTACTGATACAACGTTCAATGTACAGACCCTCTCCTGCGAAAAAACCGGGCGCTCAGAGTGTCTCAAGAAGTCACGCCTCTTCCGCCTCGGGGATACGCTCCTGGGGCACGACGACCGCCGCGACCAGATCCCGCCCCTGTAGGGCGATAATGGAACCGCCGTGAGTCGCCCGACCCTGCTCGGGCACGGAGCGACCGGTGATCGTCTTGGCGGCCCCACGCTGGGTGATGGGGATGAAGTAACTCGCGTTCAGCAGCATCCCCACGCCCATGACGCGCTCACCGCGCTCCAACTTCGCGATCTGGATCCCCTTCCCGCCACGGCGCTGACTGGAGAACTCCTCCAGCTCGGTGCGCTTGGCGATGCCGGTGTCGGTGATCGTGGCGAACTTGACCCACCGTCGCACGACCGTCGCGCCGACCACGACGTCCTCCTTCTCGAGACGGATACCGATCACGCCGCCGGCCCGCGCGCCCATCGCCCGGACCTCGTTGATCTTAAAGCGGATACCCAGGCCCTCCGCCGTTCCCAGGATAACCTCGTCGTCCTCCTGCACCCAGTTCACACTGACCAGCCAATCGTTGTCGTCCAGCCGCATGACCGTCGCGGGCGCCAGGCCAATGCCGGGCAGATCCTCAACAGCCAGCCGCTTTACCTGTCCCTGCGCCGACGTGAAGAAGAGCGTGCCCGGCGCCGAGGACGAAGGCAGCGCCAACGCTGCCATCACCTCCTCGTCCTCCAATTTGCTGAGTGAGTCAACCGGCAATCCTTCACCGTCCCAGGCCTTCCCTTCCGGCAACTGGTGCACAGGCAACGCCACGGCCTCTCCGTCCGCCGTGAAGAGGTAAAGCGTATCCCGGGTCGAGGCCTCCACGATGGCGATGGGCACGTCCTCCGGGCGGGAGTGGATGTAGGGCGCTTTCTCGTCCTCGTCGGGCAGCCGGCCCACGCGCCCGGTCCGGGTCACGACGACCCAGACGGCCTCATCGGGGGTCAAGTCCTCGACGTCGACCTGGTCGCCCTTGACCTCCAGGATATGCGAGCGCCGGGGGTCGGCGTACTGCTCCTTGACGGTCAACAGCTCGTCGCGGATTACCTGGCGCTGTTTCCTCGGCGTGCGCAGCAAGGACTCCAGCTCGGCGATGACCTTGAGGAGTTCGTCGTACTCGTCCTGTAACTTCTTGCGCTCCAGGGCCGCCAGGCGTTTGAGCGGCATATCCAGAATCGCCTGCGCCTGGGCCTCGCTCAACTTGAACGTGCGGCGCAGGTTGTTGCGCGCCGTCCGCACGTACCGCGAGCGGCGGATCGTCTCGATCACCTCGTCGAGGTTGTCGATGGCGATCAGCAGCCCTTCCAGAATGTGAGCGCGTTCGCGGGCGTGATCCAGCCGGTACTGGGAGCGGCGCTGTAGGACCTCCAACCGGTGCTCCACGAAGACGGTCAACGCCTTCTTCAAAGACAGCGCCCGGGGCTCCCCATCGACCAGGGCGACGTTGATGATGCTGTAGCGCGTCTCCAGGCGCGTGCTGTCGTAGAGCTTCTGCAGGACGCTCTCGGCGTCAACGCCGCGCCCCAAGTCGATGACCAGGCGCATGCCGCGTCGGTCGGATTCATCGCGTAGGTCGGAGATACCCTCCAGGCGCCCGCCACGGACCAGTTTGGCGATCTTTTCCACCACCGAGACTTTGTTGACCTGATAGGGGATCTCGGTGATGACGATGCGCTCCCGCCCCCCGCGAATCTCCTCGGTGTGCGCCCGCGCGCGAATCGTGATGCGCCCGCGCCCGGTGGCGTAAGCCTTGCGCAAACCGTCGTTGGCCCCCTCACTGTTGCGCCGGTAGACCAACCCTCCCGTGGGGAAGTCGGGACCGGGAATATAGTTCATCAGATCGTCGAGGCCGACGTCTTCGCGCTCTTCCCACTGGTTGATAAGATAGACCAGGCCGTCGATCACCTCGCCCAGGTTGTGGGGCGGGACGTTGGTCGACATGCCCACCGCGATGCCCGAGGCACCGTTGACCAGCAGATTGGGCATATTTGCCGGCAGCACCTTGGGCTCCGTCAACGTCCCATCAAAGTTCTCCGTCCAATCGATGGTCTCCTTATCGATGTCCTCCAGCAGTTCCATGGCGACCGGAGCCAGTTTGGCCTCCGTGTAGCGCATGGCCGCCGGCGAGTCCCCGTCGATGGAGCCGAAGTTTCCCTGCCCATCCACCAGCAGATTGCGTACGGAGAAATCCTGCGCCAGACGCACCATGGCGTCGTAGACGGCGGCGTCCCCGTGAGGGTGATACTTACCCAACACCTCACCGACGATGCGGGCGGACTTCTTGTAGGACGTATTGGGACGCAGTCCCATGTCATACATCGCGTAGAGAATGCGACGTTGTACGGGCTTCAGACCGTCCCGGGCGTCCGGGATGGCCCGCGCCACGATCACACTCATGGCATAGTCGAGGTAGGCTCGTTTGACCTCGGCGTCGATGCTAACGTTGCGGACAACTCCAATTTCCATAACTCACTCCTTCTATCACGTTATTGTCAACTATACGTTAGGAGGCCACTTTTCGCAAGTGAAGTCTCTTGATGAGCAACCATACGCCGGCCCCGCTCATCGATTACAGCAAGTTTTCACCGCGGAGAGCACACTTGACAGATACAGAAGCACACCTTTCGTCTCTCCGTGAGCTCCGCGGTGAGAGGCTGATGGGTCTTTGGGACTTTGTCGGATGGTGGAATAAGCAGCCCTAAAACTAAGTAAGTCTGTAAAAGTTTCTTTACTCCAGACATATTCACCATCCGCTCCC
>CAZCPK010000151.1:0-8869 GCA_964500755.1 uncultured Anaerolineales bacterium | reverse complement strand
GGAACGCCGTGGGGATCACCTTCCGCCCCGGCACCGAGGAGCTCTGGGCGACGAACAACGGGCGCGATTGGATGGGCGACGATCAGCCGCCGGAGACGATCTACGCGCTGATGGAGCCCGGCGAGGACGCCGGCTGGCCTCGCTGTCACGCGGGGCGCATTATCGACCCCGATTTCGGCGAGGAGGGAGACTGCGAGGGCGTGCTCGATCCTGCAGTCGAGATGCAGGCACATTCGGCGCCCATCGGCCTGGATTTCTACACCGGTGAGCAGTTCCCGGCAGCCTATCACGGCGATCTCTTCGTCGTCTTCCGTGGCTCGTGGAACCGATCCGTACCGACGGGCTACAAGCTGGTCCGCATATCTATGTCCGACGGTGAGCCGGGCGGCGTCGAGGACTTCGCCGTCGGCTGGCTGCGGGAGGACGGCATGGATTGGGGACGACCGGCGGATGTGATCACAGGTCCGGAAGGTAGTCTCTTCCTATCGGAGGATACCGGTGGGTTTATCTATCGGATCTTCTATACGGATGAGGGAGAGTAGACGCGCTGTTCAGAAGTGTGGCGGCATCTATTCGTCGCAAGGCGCGGATTATCACGTTGAAACGTTCTAACGTTAGGACGTTTCAACGTTATTTTCATCATCGTAGGTGAGCTGCGTGCTCATCAGAACGCTTGAGTTTATGCTTGTCGAGGAGGTCGGATGGTCTTAGATATTCTGTTGGGCATATTGGGTCTGATCATCGTGGGGTTGAGTATCCATCGCCGGTTTATCGGTTCTCTCTTGCTGCTGGCTGGCGCTTATCTCTCGCTGTTGTTGGCGCTGGTAAGCTACGAGACGGTCGCCTACCGTCTGCAAGCCATCGGGGAAGGCGCGCTCTGGTTTGAGGCCTTGATGTTTATCCTGATCTATCTCGTCTCCTTTTTCGTCTTCTTCATCATCAGCAAGGTCACCTTTGAGGACACGTCCATGCCCAAAATCAAGTTCTTGGATCCGCTGCTGGGTGCCCTGGTGGGGGTGGTGATCGCCGCCGCTACCATGGTCGTCGTTTACCGGGGACTCGGCTATATTCTGAGCAGCCAATTGGCCGCAGAGCGCAGCCCCGTACTCTTCCAGCTCTACTACACGTCGGATCTAGGCGGGTGGCTATACCGTATCTATCGTTGGTTGAGCCCTCTCTATGTCTTCTTCTTTCCTCGCGGGTTTCCATCGGTATGGACCAGCAACTATCAATAGGTCAGTCCTTTTAATCCGTAGAGTCCTTGATTGAAACACTCTAGCGACGGAGGTATGTAGTGACCATAGGGGCGTTAGATTTTATCTGGATTATGTTCTTGGCGTTGGCAGTGACGTGGGGCGTCATGCGGCAGACGGTGGGCATGCTTCTCACCCTGGCCGGGTTCTGGGTTGCGGTGACGCTGGCCGGCGTGGTCAACTTGCTGCTGAGCGGAGCGCAGGGGATGGGTGTGCGCATCACAAGAGCGCTGGGCTCCACCTCTGGGTCGATCCGGCTGTTGCAGGTCGTCCTGTTTACGTTCGTGGGATTGGGCGTCCTCGCGGTCTACCATTGGATGTTACAGCTTTCGCTGGAACAGGATCAGTCGTATCCTGCGTTTGGTGTCGTTGATAACATATTAGGTGGGCTGTTGGGAGCCGTCTTCGGCGTGCTCTTTGTGGCCGTGGCGACCAACGTGCTGCGTCTGAGTGTCAGCGTGCCGGGGTTACCCTATGGCATGGCGCAGACGATCCGCACGCTCTATCAGACCAGCTATCTGGCGCCCTATCTCCTCCGGTTGTTGGCTGTCTTCCGCCCGGTCTTCTTCATCTTCCTGGCGACCGGGTATCCGACTCCGCTGAGTTTGATCAATTAAAGCAGACTGGATCCAAATTCACGCGCAAGCGGCGCAAGAGACCTTGGATTTCTTCAAGAAATCCAAGGTCTGCTCTTGACCGATACTTGCTGGTCTTTATTATGGGTTGATAGCAACCTCTGCGCTGAAAAATACCAGAAAGCTGTTAGAATATAGTCATTGGGTTTGCTATGTCAGAGACGGCCCCACACCCTGGGGCCGTTCATTATGTCGCATCGAGGGTAGTATGCATCGTTATTGGAAGAAACTGGAATATCCTAAGATTTTAGAACGTCTGGCGCGCTGCACGGATTTCTCCGCCGGCGCGGAGCTGGCGCTGGCGCTGGAGCCGACGGCGGATCACCGCGAGGCGCGGGAGCGTCTGCAGCTGACCACGGAAGCCCGCCGTTACCTGGACGGTCACGGCGAGTTTGGGCTGGGCGGCGTCTCCGACGTCCGTCCGTTGGCCGATCGCGCGCAACACGGTCGGGTGCTGGACCCGTCGGAGCTCCTGCGGGTGTGCTTCACGTTACAGGGCGCGCGGCAGGCGCGCCGCAGTTTCTCCCGTCTAGACGCCCAGCTCCCGGGATTGGCGGATGTCGCCGGGCGCATCATGGAGCTGACCGAGGTGCGCGAGGCCATCGGTTGCGTGCTGACCGAGCGCGGCGAGATCCGCGACGACGCGTCGCCGGAGCTGGTGCGCATCCGTCGCGAGCTGCGCACCACCGAGAAGCGCATCCAGGAGAAGTTACAGCGGATGATCGGCTCGTCCAACATCTCCCGCTATCTGCAGGAGGCCCTCATCACCCGCCGCGAGGGGCGTTACGTGATCCCCGTGCAGGCCATTCACAAGAGCAAAGTCGAGGGCATCGTCCACGACCGTTCTTCGAGCGGCGTGACCTACTTCATGGAGCCCGTGGGCGTCGTCGACCTCAACAACCGGATGCGCGAGCTGACCTTGGCCGAAGAGGAAGAGATCCACCGGCTGTTGGCGGAGCTGACGTGGCAGGTGGGGGAGGTCGCCGCCGAGATCGCGGCGACGGTCGAGGCGCTAGCGGAATTGGATCTAACCTTCGCCAAGGCGCGCTACGCCGGGGAGCTCTTCGCCACGGAGCCGACGTTACACGCGGCGCCGCGCGAGGGCGAGCTGCCCTCCGCCGAAAATGATAACATGTGTCCCGACACAGCGCTACATCTCAAGTCGGCCCGGCATCCCCTGCTCGATCCGGAAGAGGTGGTGCCTGTGGACGTCTTCCTGGACGACGACATCCACGTACTGGTCATCACGGGACCGAACACTGGCGGCAAGACCGTCTCCCTCAAGACGGTGGGATTGTTGACGCTGATGGCCCAGGCCGGCATGCATATCCCGGTGGACGAGGGCTCGGCACTCACGTGCTTTGAAGCGGTCTACGCCGACATCGGGGACGAACAGTCGATTGAGCAGAGTCTTTCGACCTTCTCGTCGCACCTGGCGAATATCCTCTCCTTCTTCGAGGACGCCGATCACCGGACGCTGGTGCTGTTGGACGAGCTGGGCGCCGGCACCGACCCGGCCGAGGGCGCGGCGTTGGCGCGTGCCCTGCTGGAGGCGCTACGCCAACAGCGCTGCACGGCGCTGGTCGCCACCCACTACCCGGAGCTCAAGCTCTACGCGCACAACACGCCCGGCGTCTCCAACGCCTCCATGGAGTTCGACAGCGAGACGCTGGCGCCCACCTACCGGCTCACCATTGGCCTGCCGGGGCGCTCCAACGCCTTCGCCATCGCGCGGCGGCTGGGACTGCCGGAGGCGGTCGTGGCGCATGCCGAGGGTATGATCTCCGGCGAGTCGTTGCGGGCCGACGAGATGTTGGATGATCTGCATCAGCTGCGGGTGGAAGCGGCCCGGGCCCGGGACGAACACCGGCGGGCGTTGCGCGAGACCGAATCCCAGGCGCGGACGCTACGGACGCGTCTCTCCAACATCGAGGCGGAGCGGGAAGGTATCTTGGACGAGGCGCGAGAGACCGCCCGTGACGAAGTCGCGGCTCTGCAGCAGGAGGTGCGTGACTTGCGGCGGCGTGTGCGTCTGGGCGTTCCCACGCGGCCCACGGAGGCGTCGCTGGAAGAGGCGGAAACGGCGGTCAAAGAGCTCGCGGACCGGGTCGCGAAGCCGCAACCCGCAGCGCGCTCCATCATCGAAGATGTCCCTGCGTCCGCGGAGACGCTGAAGGGCGAGCCTCGAGTAGGTGATCGGGTGCAGGTGACTTCCCTGGGTATGGAAGGCACCGTCGCTGCGCGGGGAGACGGCGAGGTTGAGGTGCAGGCGGGCGCCATGCGCACGCGGGTGCCGCTCGATGCCGTGAAGTTGATCGAGCGCGCCGCCGACGTCGCGGTGCCGGAAGAATCCGGCGAGACCCCGTCCTCTGCACCTCGGGCGGACTCGCCCGGCGTGGAGGTGGATCTCCGTGGCATGACGGTCCACGAGGCGCAGGAGCGCCTGGATCGGTATCTCGACGACGCTGCGTTGGCCCAGCTGCCCTGGGTGCGCATTATCCACGGCAAGGGGACGGGGACCCTGCGGCGGGCCATGCGGACGTTCTTGCAGCGTCACCCCCTGGTCAACTCGTACGAGTCGGCGCCGCCCCGCGAGGGTGGGGAAGGCGTGACTGTGGCGAAGTTGGTCAACGTCTAGCTTGTCGCATGCTGTCGAATAAAGAAAGCCCCGGAGGCCACAGCCTCCGGGGCTCAAACGTAAAACAGCATCTTTAGGAGGTTCCGTTATCGCCTGCCGTGCTCTTGGATTTTTCGGTGGGTGAGGAGCTTTCTTCTGATACTTTCTGATTTTCTTGTCGCGTGCCGGGCGTTGCCGTCGGGGATTTCGCGCGATTGTCGGTAACGTAGAAGCCCGATCCTTTGAAGATAATGCCGGCAGGTTGAATCAGACGGACAACCTCCCCACCGCATTCCGGGCACTCTTTCACCGGGTCGTCGGAAAAGTGCTGACGACGCTCAAACTGTAACCCGCACTTTTTACATTGATACTCGTATAACGGCATCGACCTATCCTCCCAAAGTCCTTGATAACAGACCTATTATAGGACATTTGGCTTGTTTGACAAGGTGAACAGGGCGCGGAAATTAGGCTGGTGGTTACCCCTAGGTCTACTGTCGTTCACGGCGTCCGGTGGTTTTTACCACAGGAAGCGCTGAGCACGCAGAGAAAGACCCTTTTTCCCTCTGCGGTGAGGTGGGGGGCCTCGCCGAAAATTAGGCACTTGACATTCCAGCTCTTTACGTTAAGATAGGCGTGTTGGATCGGCTGTCGATAAACGATGGTCGTGAGGTGTCGAGGGTTGGGGCCTGCGCGGCAGAGCCCTCCGAACCCCGCCAGGTCCGGAAGGAAGCAACGGTAAGGTGTGGTTTCTGGGTGCCGCAGTGTACCTGGCTCTCGATACCTCTCGGACATCGTCTTTGCGAGTAGCGGATCCCGAGAGGGCGACCGGGATGCCGATCGCCCTCTTTTGTGTGGCGGCGTACTTATCGGGCAGGCATGGTGACGAGGTGAGATGGGAAGAGTGAATCGTGGCTTGGCCCTGTTGATCGCGCTGCTGGCGCTCTCAGGGCTGGCAGCCGGCTATCGGGCGACGCTGACGCCGGTCTCTCTGGTGGTGGACGGCGAACAGCGTTCGGTGCTGACCCATCAACCCTCTGTGGCCCTGCTTCTCGCCGATCTGGCCATTCCCCTGCGGCCGGAGGATTCCCTCTCCCCGTCGTTAGAGACGGCCCTGGCGCCGGATATGGAGGTGCGCGTCGACCACGCGCGCCCGGTAGTCTTCGTCGTGGATGGGATGGAGTGGAGCCGCTACGTGCATGACGAAAGCCCCGCAGATCTGTTGGCCCAGGAGGAGGTCCATCTTCAACCACATGACACGTTTAGCGTGCGTGTCCCGCGCGTCGGTGATCCGGAACACACACGGTTCCGGCTCGTCGTAGAGCGAGCGGTCCCAATCGTGCTGGAGGAAGGCGGGGTCGAGACAGCCTTCTATACTAAAGCCGAAACGGTAGGCCAGGCGTTGTTGGAGAAGGGCATCACGCTCTACCGTGCCGACCGCGTGCTACCCGATCAGGCGACCCCTGTCCAACATGGGATACGCGTCTACCTTGAACGCTCGACGCCCGTGACGATTCAAGTCGATGGACATATACTGCGCACCCGCACCCATCGTGACCACGTGGGGGAGGTGCTGGCGGATATGGGTATCTTGCTCAACGGTCAGGACTATACCGAACCGGGACTCGACGCGCCGTTAGGTACCGGGACGGAGATCAGGGTGGTGCGCGTGGCCGAAAGCGTCGTCGTTGAACAGAGCCCTATCCCCTTTGAATCCGTCTGGCAGCCCGATCCGGAGATGGAACTGGACCGTCAGGGCATGTTGCAGGAGGGTGAGCCCGGCGTGTTGGAGCGTCGCCTCCGCCTGCGTTATGAGAACGGACAGGTTGTCGCGCGGCGGGTAGAGGCCGAGAATGTGGTCCAGCCGCCGAAGGATCGCGTGATGGGCTACGGCACCAAGGTGGTGGTCCGGACGTTGGATACGCCGCAGGGTCCCGTCGAGTATTGGCGCTCCTTCCGGATGCTGGCGACCTCCTACAGCGCGTCGACGGCGGGGGTTTCGCCGTCGAATCCGCATTACGGCTATACAGCCACCGGCTTGAAGATGGATGACGGTATCGTCGCCGTTGACCCGCGCCTGATCCGCCTGGGAACCAACGTCTACGTGCCGGGATATGGCCAGGGACTGGCGGCGGACACCGGCGGGGCCATCAAGGGAAAGCGCATCGACCTGGGCTACAGCGACGACAACTTGCAGCTCTGGTATTCCTGGGTGGACGTCTATCTGCTGACGCCCGTGCCGGACCAGATCAACTATCTGGGTCCGGGCTCATGACCTCTCACGACCCGCGTGACATTCTAGACCGCCACCATCTGCGCCCGCGCCGTTCGCTGGGCCAGAACTTTATGGTGCATCCCGAAGCGCCCTCCCGAATCGTCGCGGCAGCGGAGGTGGGACCGAATGACGTCGTGCTGGAGGTCGGCGCCGGGGTCGGCACCCTGACGTTGCCCCTGGCGCGGGCAGCGGGCCGGGTGATCGCCGTGGAGACGGATGCCGATCTGGTGCCAGTCCTGAGGGCCGAGCTGGCGCCCTTTGACGAGGTCGCTGTGGTGCATGGGGACATTCTGGAACTGAACCCGGCCCACCTTTTGGGGGTGGACGTCGACGGTGGACACCCCCTCTGGGGACCACGCCTTGACAACTATGCCGTCGTGGCCAATTTGCCCTACTATATCACCTCGGCGGTGGTGCGCCATCTGTTGGAGGCGACAGTGCGCCCGGCGCGGATGGTCTTCACCGTGCAGTATGAGGTCGCACAGCGGATGGTCGCCCGGGATGGTAAGATGAGCCTGCTCTCCGTCGCGCTGCACTTCTACGGGACCCCCCGACTGTTGTTCAAGCTCGGGCGCGGCGCCTTCTATCCGCCGCCCAAGGTCAACTCGGCCGTCGTCCGGCTGGACGTCCACGCGACTCCCCCGATTGACGTCGCCGACGTGGCGCTTTTCTTTCGTATCGTGCGGGCGGGATTTGCTCAGCGTCGCAAGCAGCTGCGTAATACGCTGGCTTCCGTCCTTGAGCTGGACCCGCAACGTGTCGAGGACGCCTTTGCCGAGGTGCAGGTGGCCCATACCCGACGCGCTGAGTCGCTGTCGCTGGCGGAATGGGAAGCGGTCTATCGCGCGCTTGCCCCGCTGCTCACAGAACACAGCGGGAAGTATTAAAGTAGCGAGAGATTGAGCGCGAAGTGAGGGGTTTTGTTGCGCAAACCATCCTCTCCGTACCCTCTCCCTCTGATGAAGAATCCGGTTTTCAGTAGAACCATTATATTATTGACTGCTACGGTACACAAACGCCGCCGGGAGGCGTGGAGAGGCCGTAAAACCCCAGAATCGCTGTGTCTGCCATACTGCTGCTCTCCAGGTCGTCTTGGATATAAATCATATAGTTATATGAACTATTGCATTATTAGTTCTCTATGATAAAATGAGAGTAGATGGTTGAACTGGAGGAGAGTTTTTGGCGTTCCCTGGTTGCCGTCTTCAAACTTGTTTCGTCGTCGGTTAACGATTCCTCTGCACCGTGCGAGACAGGAATTCAGGCTGGCCTATATCAATTGCCCGAGTAGACTATTCTAGACCACAAAGGAGAGCACGATGTTAAGTGAGAAGTTGCAGGGAGCGATCAACGAGCAGATCAAGAACGAATTGTACTCCGGCTATCTCTACCTGGCCATGTCGGCCTACTGTGAGGACGAGGGATGGCCTGGCTTTGCGCATTGGATGCGCTTGCAGGCCGAGGAGGAGCAGGAGCACGCCATGCGTCTCTTCGATTACGTCAACGACCGGGGCGGGCGCGTTACCCTGCACGCCATTGAGCAGCCGGCGGCGGAGTTTGGTACACCCCTGGAGATGTTCGAGGCGGTCTATGCGCACGAACAGAAGGTCACGGCGCTCATTCACGAGCTCTACGCTATGGCCCTCGCCGAGAACGATTATCCCACGCAGGTGATGCTCCAGTGGTTTGTTGATGAACAGGTCGAAGAGGAGAAGTCCGTCGACGAGATCGTCAATCTGCTGTCGCGCGCGGCCGGTCACACCGCTTCCCTGATGATGTTAGATCGTCAGCTGGGTGCGCGCGCCGAGGATTAGCTCGCTGTAGCTAAGGCAGAGCGTGGCTTATGGAGCGGGATGGTCAAGCCATCCCGCTTTTTTGATAGATAGGCTACAGGTGAATTTTCTGTTCTGGTCACGAGGAATGAGTTCCAGGGGAAAATCTTGTCTTTTCGCCCGCTGGGGATAAGATACAATTGACTCTGGTGAAAAAAGCCTGTTGGGTCTCTGGGACTTTGCCGGAGAGGGGAGTAAGTGACCCTAAAACTAGTGCAGTAGGCTACGCTAGTGGGGCTCACCAGACCTTTTCTGCA
>CAZCPK010000150.1:0-8997 GCA_964500755.1 uncultured Anaerolineales bacterium | reverse complement strand
TCTCTATGCTCTCTGTGATCTCTGCGGTAAACAGGCTTTTTTCACCAGAGTCAAAGTTACGCCTCCCAGAAAGGCGACCGCTATGAACAATCATCCCATTTCCTACAACGCCAAACCGTGGCGTTTTCTGGGCTGGACCCTGGGTCTGACGTGGCTGCTTGGCTTCCTGGGCGTGGCCCTGCAGGGAACGTTACCGCCCGTGATCGTCACCCTCCTCGTCTATGGGGGTGGTCTTGCACCCCTGGTGGTCGCCGTGATGTTGAGCTACCTCCAGCACGGGCCCCCCTTTCGCCAGGACTACTGGCGGCGGATCTTCGACCCCAGCCGCATCCAGGGCCTGGGTTGGTGGGCCGTTATCTTCCTTTTCCATCCGTTGAAATCTCTCGTCGCGGCGGCGGTCGACGTGGTAGCGGGCGGATGGGGCATCGCCCCGGAGGCTGTAAGCCGTTTTGTTGCGCAGCCATTGCTGATCCTGCCGACGCTGCTCTTCTGGCTCCTCTTCGGCCCGGTGCCGGAGGAGCCCGGCTGGCGCGGCTACGCTCTGGACGGCCTGCAGGCTCGCCACAGCGCCGTCGCCTCCGGCTTTATCGTCGGCATCGTCTGGATGGCCTGGCACCTTCCACTCTTCTTCTTGAAAGGGACGTGGCAGGCGACGCACCTGGGCTTTGGCAGCCGGCTCTTCTGGACCTGGACTTTCAGCGTGGTGATGGAGTCCGTGCTCTACGTCTGGCTCTACAACAACACGCAGCGCAGCACCCTGGCGGCGGTGCTCTTCCACTTCAGCGGGAACACCTTTGGGCAGCTCTTCGCGCTCTCCGAGCGGGCCGAAGTGCTCACGCTCGCGGTCTCTATCCTCACCACGCTCCTCGTGGTCTGGCGCTGGGGCCCGCGCACGTTGCAGCG
Source organism: uncultured Anaerolineales bacterium (assembly GCA_964500755.1). GTDB lineage: Bacteria > Chloroflexota > Anaerolineae > B4-G1 > SLSP01 > G713. The sequence goes on along the minus strand of CAZCPK010000150.1, from coordinate 8,094 downwards.
TGAGGATGGTTGAGACTGCTGCTTTCTTACCGCGGAGAGCGTTGAGTTCACAGAGAAAAGCCGGGTTTTCTCTCTCCGCGATCTCCGTGGTGAGCTGGGGCACTCGCCCACTGCCTCCCTATTGACCTTCCTGCTCAGCTTGTTTATACTGGGAGTAATTATCCTCGATGTTGTGCATTCTGTTGGTGAACCAGCGCTTTCACCAGCGCTAACCCTTAACCTCGTAGGGAGGTGAATTATGCCGTACCCGTGCCCGAATTGTGGCGAGTCCCTCAGAGCCGACGCTCGTTTTTGCCCCAACTGCGGTACCCCGCTTGCGACCTCAGCGCCGCAGCCCGCACAGGAACCCGGCGACGCACTTTATCCCGAGCCGCCGCCCGTCGCCGCGACGGTGGAGGCTTCGCCTCCTTCGTCCCCACCTCCCTCTCGATCGCGCCGCCGGGTGCTCTGGATTGTTCTGGGCGTGCTCGCCCTGCTCTGTGGCGGCGCGACGGTGCTGCTCGGGGGTGGGTACGTCCTCTATCGCGGCGGAGCGCTGTCCCTGCCGCCTGGACTCCGCGGCGGCCCGACTGCGACGCCGACCGCCATCCCGCCCACGGCGACGCCGATGGCGACCGCGACGCCCGTCGCGACGCCGACCCCGATCGCACCGCAGACGATCACCCTCCCCGTCGCCGGAGACGCCGAGTTCGTCGATCTGCCGTCCGCCGTCGCGGCGCTGCCCGCAGGCTCGACCATCAACCTGGAGGCCGCGACCTATCGCCTCGACGCGCCGCTGGAGGTCGGCAGGGCGCTCACCATCGCGGGCGCCGGCATGGACGACACGGTCATTGTCAGCGACGCGCCGGAGTCCGTGATTCACTTCACCGGCGACGGTATCTTTATCCTGCGCGACCTCACCGTCCGCCACGAGGGGGACGCCGAGGCCGATGGGGTCCTGGTAGAAGGAGAGGAGTTCGCGGCGCAGCGCTGCCGCTTCACCGGCGCGGTGACGACGGAGGACGGCACGCCCAGGGCCGGCCTGCGCGTGCGCGGCGAGACGCAGGGCATGGTCTTCAGCAGTGAGGCCGTGGCGAACGATCTCGACGGCATCCGCCTGGAAGAGGACGCCGGGTTGATTATCTCCAACAACAGCTGCAGCGATAATGAACAGACCGGGATCCACCTCCGCGATTCGAGCACGGCGGAGATGAACAACAATACCTGCGAGCGCAATGCCTTGAACGGCATCGCCCTTACGGGCAGCGCGGCGCCGGTGCTGACCGGCAATATCTTGCGCGACAACGGCTCGTCGGGGCTGGCCTACTTCGAGCAGAGCGGCGGTGCGGCGTTCAAGACGGAGTCCATCGGCAACGGTCTGCATGGGATCGGCGTCAATGATAACGCCGAACCCACGCTGGAGGAGAACGTCTGCATCGACAACGAAGAGGATGGTCTGGTCTACTTTGAATCGGCTGCCGGCATCGCGCGGAACAACGAGTTCTCCCGCAATGGCCTGCACGGGATCGGGGTCACCGACAACGCCGCGCCGCTGTTGGAGAATAATCTCTGCATGGAAAACGCGGAGGTCGGCCTCCGCTACTCCGGCGACAGCGGGGGGATCGCGCGGGATAATACCTGCAATCGCAACGGCCTCTCCGGCATCATCGTCCGCGATCAGGCGCAGCCCACGCTGGAGAACAACACCGCTCGAAACAACGGGGAGAGCGGCCTGGCCTATTTCAGTAGCGCCGGGGGCGTCGTGCAGGACAATCTCTTCATCGAGAACGGCCTCCACGGTATAGATCTCTATAACACCAGTAACCCGCTGATTGAGCGGAATACGGCTAACGCCAACGATCAGGCCGGCATCCGTCTCTCCGACGACGTCACCGCGCGGATTGCCGGCAACACCTGCGTCAGCAACACCCTCTCCGGCATCATCGTGCGCGATCAGGCGCAGCCCACGCTGGTGGAGAACGTGGTACGCGAGAGCGGGGAGAGCGGCATCGTCTTTTTCCAATCGTCAGGGGGCTTGGCCGAGGAGAACGTCGTCACCGCCAATGGCTTGAACGGCATCGGCGTCAACGACGACGCCGCGCCTACCCTGCGCGACAACGAAGCCTCCGATAACCTCGAGGCCGGGATCGCGTATTTCGACGCGGCGGCCGGCGTCGCCGAGAACAACACGCTCAGCCGCAACCGGTGGGGCATCTACGTCACGTCGACCGCCAACCCGGCGTTGGGTGAGAACACGCTCGTCGACAACGAGACGGATGTGGACGACCGCCGTCCGGCTGGCCAGCGGCCCACGCCGCCGCCGGATGAGGGGTTGGTGGACGAAGGTGGCGCGGATGAGGAGGGCGTGATCCTCATGGATGACTTCTCCGATCCCGATCCCCGCTGGTGGACGGGCGAGGACGAGAACGGACGGGTCTGGTTCGAAGCGGGTAAACTGCACATCACCAATCTTACCGCGGCGGACTTCGGCAACTGGACCTACCTGGACGTCACGCTGAGCGACGTCATCATCGAGGCCGAGAGCACCCACGTCGCCGGGACGTTGGACGATTGGCATAAGTTGGAGTGTCGCGTCGAGGGCGACGAATACTACTATGGCGGCTACAGCTCCGACGGCTACATCGGGGCCGGGCGCGAGTATCAGGACGAGCTCACGGCTTCTGTGGGGCCTACCCGGTCCGACGTCGTCCGCCAGGGCACCGGTGTGACGAACAGCATGCGGCTCTCCTGCGTGGGTACCGAGATCCGCTTCTGGGTCAACGACGTGTTGGTCGCCGAGTTTACCGACGACGCGCTCACCGAGGGCGGCGTGGGCTTTGCGGTCAATGCCCTCGCTGGAGAATCCGTCGAGATCACCTTCGACAACCTGCGGTTGCTGGAGCCGTAAATCCCCCCTATTTCGCAAGCGTCGCTGGACGTAGACAGTTACAATCGACGCTTTTATTAGCTGTTCTCTCAGGCGGGACGCACTTTCAAAGTGCGTTCCTAAGAGATGAATGGATCACGCAGCTTGTGGCGTAGGAATCCACAGGGATGCAGCGTGCATGCGGGGGCTTTGATCTTGGGAGGCGCTGGGGTGGGGGAGGACCGCGGGTGAATTCCTGTTAAGCGACTGCGGCGTGGAATCTACCGCGCTGTTGTTGAGAATGCCGGCGCTTGCAATACGTGCAAGAGCGCCTGGGCGTAGACCTCGCTGGCGTCGTCCGTCTCGAAGGTGAGGTAGCGACCTCGTACAAAGGCCTCGCAGATGTAGCGCCCGCCCGCCGTGGTGAGCCGCAGCGTCGGTTGGCCCGGCTGACGATCCAACCGCTCTTCTAGGGCCGTGCGCAGCTGGGCCTCGCGGGGCAGCCAGACGACGTCCCGGACCCAGATGTAGTCCAGCGCCCACTCGTAGGCGCCCTGGAAGGTGATGGCGGGATGACCTTGCAGCCGCTGGATGGTGATCCCCGTGCGGCTGAGGATGAAGACACGCTCGTCCAGGTCGGGCAGGGGGATGTGGAAGGCGTCCCCCTCCTGAGGCTGCCAGGGGAGGCCGGCTTCTTTGAGGGCGGCGGCTGTCTCTAAGGAAAGCATGGTTAGAGCGGGACCTGACGGATCAGCGCTCCGTCAGGTCCCGCCTATCCTCACTTACTTCTTACCCAGACCGCCCAGCAGATCCTTGGCGCGGTTGGTGACATCGTCCGTCAGCTCTTCGTTGGCCAACGCAGCATCAATCTGCTTGGCGATGCCTGGAGGCAGTTTCTCGCGCAAGTAGTCGAGGACGATCTCGACGGCTTGCTGGGCCTTTTCCTTGGGAATTCCGGTACGTTCCGAAACCATCTGCACCAGTTCTTCCATCTTAGACCTCCTTGACGCTATCGTGACGGTTGACGTGCCTGCTAAGCTTATTATACTTGAACGTAACCTTTTTTAAAGAGGGAGGTCTATCATGGCGCGTTCACCGGAAGCACGTCCGTATCGCATGCGTAATCAGATCCAGCACTATGCCTGGGGCGCCCGGGGTGAGGATGCTTTCATCCCGCAGCTGTTAGGGGAGGCGCCGGAGCCCGGGACGCCCTACGCCGAGCTCTGGTTGGGCGCTCATCCCAGTGCGCCTTCCCAGGTGGAGGTGGAGGGGAAATGGGTGAGTTTGCGGGCGTTTATCGCCGCCCACCCGGACGCGCTGCTGGGCGCGCAGGTGCGGGAGGCGTACGGCGAGCAGTTGCCCTTTCTCTTCAAGGTGCTCTCCGCCGCCGAGTCGCTCTCCATCCAGACCCATCCCACGCGGGAGCAGGCCGAGCGGCTGCACGCCGAGGATCCGGAGCACTACCCCGACGCCAATCACAAGCCCGAGGTGGCGGTGGCCCTGACGGCGTTCACTGCGTTGGTGGGCTTCAAACCGTACGCCGAGCTCCTGGCGACGCTGGACGCCTATCCCGAGATCGCCGATTTCGTGGGCCCGTCCGTCGTCGACGCGCTGCAGGCCGCACGCTCCGCCGCCGCGCAGCGACAGCAGGTGCAGCGCCTCTTCGAGCGGCTGGCACAGCGTGCGCTGGAGGAGCCGGCGGCGCTGGCGGATGCGGTCCGGGCGCTGGCGGGACGGCTTGGGGAGCAGGCTGCGCCAGGTCGGAGTGAGGTCGAGACCCAGTTCCTGGCGCTCCGCGAGAAGTACGGCGACCGGGATATGGGGCTCTTCGTGCTCTTCTTGCTCAATCTGATTCACCTGGCGCCGGGCGAGGGGCTCTTCACGCGGGCCGGCGTGCTGCACGCCTATCTGGAAGGCACTATTGTGGAGTGTATGGCCAATTCGGACAACGTCGTGCGCGCCGGACTGACGCCCAAGTATCAGGACGTGGAGACGCTGGTGGAGATCCTGACGCTGGACGTCGGCGTGCCGCCTCCGGTGACGGGGAAGCCGGAATTCGGCGGGCTCACCTATCCGGCGCCGGCCGACGAATTCGTGGTGCGCCGGCTGCCGTTGGTCGCGGAGGCCCTGCGGACGCTGACCCCGACCGGTCCTGAGATCTTTCTCGTTACAGAAGGCGCCGTGGTGACCGAATGGCGGGCCGCGGACGGCGCGATCCAGTCGCAGACCTTCGAGCGCGGGGAGAGCTTCTTTGTGCCCGCTGCGTTGGACGCCTTGACCATCGCAGCCGAGGAGGACGCGACGCTCTTCCGCGTGCAGGTGGGGTTGTTCTCGAAATTCTGAACATGGGCCAAATTTCTCATTTGGTCCTACGGAGAATCCTCATATAATAGGAATACTATGCAGCGTATTGTTGACTTACCGCTTTTTCCGTTGGATACGGTTCTTTTTCCGGGCATGGCGTTGCCTCTGCACATCTTCGAGCCGCGCTACAAGGAGCTGGTCAGAAAGTGTCTGGAGACCGGGCAGGCGTTCGGCGTAGCGTTGATCAAAGAAGGGCAGGAGGCCGGTGCGCCGTTGCCCCGCCCCCATAGCGTAGGCTGTACCGCCAAGATCATCCAGGTGGATCCCCTGGACGATGGGAATTTGAACATCCTCGCGCTGGGCCGGGATCGTTTTCGCATTCTTTCTTTGGAAAGCGGGAAGCGGCCCTATTTCACCGCTCAGGTCGAACGGCTCTCCTATACCAATTCGCGACCGGACGTGGTGCTCTCCCGGACGCAACGGCTCTTCCCCTGGGTGCGTCGCTATGTCCAGATCCTGGCGGAGATCGACGGGGTCGACTTCGAGCCGGGGACGCTGCCACTGGACCCGCTGCCCCTGGCGCTGGCAGCGGCTGCGCTGCTGCAGATCCCCTCCTGGGAGAAGCAGCCGTTGCTGGGGGAGGACATCGAGGCGCTGTTGGAGGCGCTGCGGATGCTCTACCGACGGGAAGTAGCGATAGCCGTCGCGATGTTGGGACGTGAGGTGCCACCCGCGCTGGGCATCTTTTCGCTGAGCTAATCACCGGATGAGGTGCGCATGTCCACGCTGAACGTTCATCTGCGCGACGAGCCGCCCCTTCGCTGGCGGCGCTATCTTGAGGAGGCGTTGGATCCGCAGGTGCGCGTCACCTACGGCCCAGATTTGCCGGAGCCGCCGGACTACGAGATTCTGGTAGCCGGTCGTCCATCCCGGCGCAGTTTGACCGCCGCCCCGCACCTGCACACCCTGATTATCCCCTGGGCCGGTCTCCCGGAGAGCACCCGCGCCTTGCTGCAAGAGTTCCCGGCGTTGGCGGTTCACAATCTGCACCATAACGCCGTCGCTGCGGCGGAGATGGCGCTGGCGCTGTTGTTGGCTGCGGCCAAGTTCCTGGTGCCCATGGATCGCGCGCTGCGCCGGCACGACTGGCGTCCGCGCTATGGACCCAATCCGGCGGTGCGCCTCGGTGGGGGAACGGCGCTGGTGCTGGGCTACGGGGCCATCGGGCAGCGCGTCGCGCGGAGCTGCCGGGGATTGGGCATGCACGTCCTGGCGACGCGCCGCCGCCCGCGAGGGGACGAGGCGCACGCCGACGTCCGTCCGCCCGAGGCGCTGCCCGCGCTGCTGCCCCGCGCGGACGCGCTGTTGATCACGCTGCCCTTGACCGACGAAACCGTAGGGCTGCTTGGGGCCGCGGAACTGGCCCGGTTACCGTCGCCAGCGGTGCTGGTCAACGTGGCGCGGGGCGTTATTGTGGATCAGGCGGCGCTCTATCACGCGCTCAAGGACGGCGCGCTGCACGCCGCCGGTCTCGACGTCTGGTACAACTACCCTTCGGGCAAGGACGCGGGCTACGACGTCGAGGCGGCGCGCGCCAACACGCCGCCGGCCGACTATCCTTTTCACGAGCTCGACAACGTCGTCATGAGCCCGCATCGCGGGGGCGGCCTGCGCACCACGGCGACGGAACGGGACCGGATGGAGCACCTGGCCCGCCTGCTCAATGCGGCGACGCGCGACGAACCGCTCCCCAATCGCGTGGATCTGGAGCGGGGATACTAACGTTTTCTACTGTCTTTTTTGTGGATGAAATGGGAGATGGCATGGCAGTCAAAGATGGGCTCTTGCTGGGCCTCGACATCGGCACCTCAGGCTGCAAAGCGCTATTGATCGATGTGATGGGAAGAGAGATCGCGCTGGAGCGAGAGACCTACGCAGTGGAGACGCCCCAGCCGGGCTGGGCCGAGCAGGATCCCCGTGTCTGGCTGGATGCGGTGGCGTTAGCGGTGCAACGAGCTCTGGCCCATGAAGACGTCGATCCCGAGTCGGTGGTGGGGATCGGATTGACGGGACAGATGCACAGTGCGGTGTTGTTGGACGGGCGCGACGAACCGCTTCGTCCGGCGGTGCTCTGGCTGGATCGGCGTAGTGCGCCGGAGATCGCGGCGTTTCGCGCTCGCGTGGGACAGGCGCAGCTCGCCGACTGGACGGGGAATCCCTTGATGCCGGGCTTCACGCTGGCTTCCCTGCTCTGGCTGCGTGATCACGCCCCGACCACGTGGCGCCACATTGCTCAGGTGTTGCTGCCCAAGGACTACGTTCGCCTCTGGCTGACGGGAGAGCGGGGGACCGAGTGTACCGACGCTTCCGCTACCGGCATGTTTGACGTCCAGGCGCGGCAGTGGTGTGCGCCCTTGCTGCGGACGGCGGAGATCCCCGATAAGTGGTTGCCCGACGTTCATCCTTCCTATGAAGTCGCCGGTGCGCTGCGGGCAGCGGCTGCAAAGGCGCTGGGCCTACCGACCGGCGTGCCGGTGATCTACGGCGCGGGGGACCAGGAGGCGCAGGCCGTGGGCAATGGCGTGCTGGATCCCGGTGTGGCTTCCGCTACCATCGGCACCGGTGGGCAGATCTTCGCTCCCTTGGATCACTATCAGCACGATCCGGCGCTGCGCGTCCACACGTTTTGTCACGTCACGTCCAAACGCTGGCACTGGGAGGCCGCCATCCTGACGGCCGGCGCAGCGCTGGGTTGGCTGCGTGACCAGGTGCTGGGCGGTGTGTACGAATACGCGGCGTTAGCCGATGCAGCGGCCGAGGTGCCGCCCGGCGCGGAAGGTCTTATCTTCTTGCCTTATCTGGCGGGAGAACGCACGCCCCACATGGATCCGGATGCCCGGGGGACATTCCACGGCCTGACACTGCGGCACGATTGGCGCTACCTG
>CAZCPK010000149.1:0-9002 GCA_964500755.1 uncultured Anaerolineales bacterium | reverse complement strand
GAGATCTCGAAGCAAATCGGTAGGCGAAAACGACCTCGCCGTCCCATACCCGCCCTAGCCGAGAGCCGGACAAACGCAGCCGAGTTGCTGAAGTGAGCAAACGCTGCGGGGAAGCGTTGAGAGGCCGGAGAAAGCCTTAGAGCCGCTGCGTTTGCCCCCGCGCGCTCTACCTTTGCCTAAAAAGCAACCTGTGTTATGATGCTCACCATTATGGTGACAATTAATGAATCGAACATCCATCTATACCCCAACATTCTTCTAACTTTAATTTTACTTTTGACGTCACCATTGATTGCAAGACCGACCCCGACGGAAGCAAATGCCCCCCTAAGGATCGAACAAAACGCGGCATGGATCGATTTCCCGTTGGCGGTCGATCTCCACCTCAACGCCACGACGAGCTTCCCGATCGAGACGCTGACGCTGGAGTACGGCATGGAGGCGTTAACCTGCGGTGAGGTGACGAACGTCGTCACGTTCCCGCTGGTGTCCGCGACGGAGATTGATCAACGCTGGCGCTGGGAGCTCACGGAGGCCGGACCTACGCCGCCGGGAAGCATCCTCTGGTGGCGTTGGCACCTGACAACGGAAGAGGGCGAAGATCTCGTCACCGCAAGAGAAACCGTCACCTTTGAGGACGACTGGTTTGTCTGGCAGCGTCAACGGACGGGCACTCTCAACGTCCATTGGTACCGCGGCTCCCCGGCGTTGGCGCAACAGATGGTAGATACAGCCGAAGAAACGCTGGAGCGTCTGGCCCGGGAGACGGGAGTACGCTTCCAGGAGCCCATCGACATCTACCTCTATGAGACCCCCGGCGACCTGCGGCGCTCTCTCCCCGGAGCCCCAGGCTGGATTGGCGGCGTCGCCTTTCCCGAACACAACGTCGTCCTGGTCGTCGCCGACGAAGCGCACGCGGACTACGGTCGGCGCACCGTCAGCCACGAGCTGGGCCACCTCGTCGTCGAACGGCTCAGTTTCAACTGCCTCACCGATCTACCGGTCTGGCTGAACGAGGGGTTAGCCATGGTCGCCGAGGGAGAAGAGGACCCCCACGCCCGCCAGACGCTCGAAACGGCGGTGGCGGAGAACCGACTGCTGACCCTAAAACAGATCGAGAGCACTTTTTCGGCTCACGCCGAACGAGCGTCGCTCTCCTACGCCGAGAGCTACAGCGTCGTCCGCTTTCTGATTGACGCCTACGGCGCCGAGAAGGTCCACACGCTGCTCACCGCATTTCAAGAAGGTGTATCAACCGACGAAGCGCTGCAGGCCACCTATGGCTTCGGCGTGGAGCAGCTGGAGGCGGCGTGGCGGACGTCGCTCGGCGCCGCAACCACCGATACCGACGCGACGCCCACGAAAACAGTGCCCACACCCATTCCCACCATGGTCTTGGTCGCTACCAACCCAACGCCGACCGCCACCACTCGTCCCTCGCCAACGCCCAAGCCTATCCCCACCGCCAATGCGGAGCATAAGCACCCCATCCTCGCCCCGGACGTACAGAACCGCAACCTCTGGCTGGCGGGCAGCGGGATTCTGTTATTGATTCTCGGCGTCTTGTTTTCCTACCATCAGCGTACCTAGATCCACATTGAGGGCCCTTTTCAAGGAGTTTCTACGTAGCAAGTCGCAGCGAGAACAACAGCAACAACGTTAGAACGTTGCAACCTGAAGTTCTGTTATACGCTCAACCCAACCCATATCACTAAGGAGGCGGACCATCGTGTACCGAACACTATTGACTAGGCTCGGATCAACCCTCATGCTCCTCTTGGGCCTGACCGGATGTACTTTGCTGGCCCCCACCCCGGCCCCCATTCCCGAGACGACCTTCACCCCGCGGCCAACGGCGACCGCGCTGCCCACCGCGACGCCCAGCCCCACGGCGACCCCGGTGCCCCCGCCGGCTCCCACGGCGACGCCCGGCAGCGGCTATTACCGCGCGCCCGAGGCGGGCTTCTGGCTCCACTACCCGGAATCGTGGCAGCGGGAGGAGACCGGGGAGTCCCTCCCCGCCGTCATCATCCGCGACGACAACGATCCCCTGCAACTACTGGTCGGCAGCCGGCCCGTGGAGGCCGCACCGGACCAAGACGCAGCGGAGAGACTGACGGCCTTCGCCGAGACGGTCGGCGTGAAGCTGAGACTGGCTGCAGAGATCGAATTGCTCTCCAATACGGCGGCGACGTTGGCCGATGGCCTGCCCGCCCGGGAAATCAAACTCGCCTGGAAAGACGAGGAAGGTCGCACCCACCACGGCAAAGGCTACGCCACGCTCTCCAGCGACACAGGCTACGTCCTGCTCCTCGTCGCCCACCCAGAGGTGCTGGAGACGCGGGCGCGCACTTTAGAGGCCATCGCGCAGACCTTTCACGTCGCGCAGCCGGAGATCTTCGGCGTCTCGCGCGAGAACGCGCTCGTCCTCATCCATCCCGAGATTGAGACGCTGGACCCGGCGCTAACGCACGAGGGCGCAGCCGGCATCGTCGGCCACGTCTTCAGCGGGCTGGTCCGCCTCAACGCCGAGCTGCAGGTCGAGGCCGACCTGGCGGCGCGCTGGGACGTAAGCGAAGACGGCGCGACCTACACCTTCCAGCTACGGCCCAACGCCCAATTTCATAGCGGGCGGACGGTGACCGCCCAGGACGTCAAGGCGGCCTGGGAACGCGCGCTGGACCCGGCCCTGGGCTCACGCACCGCGCCTCGCTATCTGGGGGACATCGTCGGCGCCCAGGCCCGGCTGACCGGCGAGACGGAGACGCTCAGCGGCGTCGAAGTGATCGACGACCAGACGCTAAAGGTCACCTTCGACGGTCCCAAGCCCTACGCGCTCGCCAAGCTGACGCAGCCGGCGACTTTCGTCACGCACGCTGAGAACGTCGCCACTGGAGAACTGTGGTGGCGCCACCCCGACGGTACCGGGCCCTTTACCCTGGAGCGCTGGCGCGAGGACGGTGTCCTCGTCCTGAAACGCTACGCCGACCACGTGCCTGAGCCCGCCGGGATCTCGGCCATCATCTACTATCTCGCCGGCGGCACCGGCTTCGCCGCCTACGAGACGGGGCAGGTCGACGTGGCCCGCGTCGGCCCCCAGCACCTCGACCGCGTCACCGATCCCGCCGACCCACTCTCCGGCGAGCTGGTCGAGGGCCACACCTTCTGCACCGAGCTGGTCGTCTTCGACGTGACGCGTCCCCCCTTCGACGAGCTCGACGCCCGTCGCGCCTTCGCCCTCGCCGTCGACCGCGCGCAGATCGCCGACGTCGTCCTGAACGGCGGCGCGCTCCCGGCGACCGGCTATCTGGCGCCCGGCATGCCCGGTCACGTCGAACGCCCCCTCAGCGCCACCCTCAACGTCGACGCCGCGCGCCAACTGCTTCCGCCCACGAGCCGGGAGCTGACCCTGCAGCTCACGGCCCCCGGTCAGGGGGAGCCGTCCCCGTGGGTCGTGGCCCTCACGGAGATGTGGGAGTCCGCCTTAGACGTCACCATCGAGACGGAGTTGATCGACCCGCTCCACTATCCCGAAAGCGTCGCCGCGGATCACGGACACCTCTTCACGCTCTCCCGGTGCGCCGACTATCCCGACCCCTACAACGTGCTCGACGCGCTCTTCCACAGCGAGGGGCCGGTCAACTACGGCGGGTATCAGAACGCGCAGGTCGACGAGCGGCTGGAAGCGGCGCGCACGGAACCGGAGCTCATCGTTCGACTGCAACGTTATCAAGAGGTAGAGGAGCTGCTGTTACAGGACACAGCCGCGCTGCCCGTCGTCCATCCCCTGACCCACGTCCTGGTCAAGCCCTACGTGCACGGCTACCGACAGACCCCTATCCCGACTCTCTGGCCGGCGCACGTCTCTATAGAAAGGTAGGTTACCATGAACGAGAAAACACCCACCCAGAAAAGCATCAGTCTCTGGATTGCGGGCGGCGTTCTCTCCTTGATCCTGATCGCAGGCGGCGCCCTGGCCTTCTTCCGGCACCGAGAGGTCCGTGCCCTGGACGCCGGCTACGCGGCCCTGGCCCGGCAGGAGCCAGCCGCCGCCCAGGCCGCCTTTGACGAGGCCCACACCCAGGTGCCCGCCTGGCTCCAACGCTATCCCATCTCGACCACGCTGGGCTACGCGCGCGCCGCCGTCCACGCGGGCGATCTACCCGCAGCCGGCGCCGCCCTGGACGCGCTGTTGAACGAACAGCCGGACGTCGTCCCTGCGCATCTGCTGCGCGGCGACGTCTACCTGGCGCAAAACGCCTACACCGCGGCGTACGCCGCCTACACCGCGGCCCAGGAGCAGGTCCCTGAGTCACCGACGTCCTATCTCCGGCGCGGCTGGGCCCATCTCTACGCGCGGCAGGACGCCGACGCCCGGGCCGCCTTCGAGGAAGCGCTGGCGTTGGAGCCGGCAGCGCCCGGCGCGCACGTCGGTCTCGGCATAATCGCGCTCTTTGATCACGCCACCGCCGAAGCCGAGGCCGCAGCGGAAGTCGCTCTCCAGGCGGCGTCGGATCCCACGCTGGCGAACGCCCTGCGGGGCGCCGCCCTCGTCGGCGCGGGAGAGACACAAGCGGGCGGGGCGCTTCTCAATCGCGCCGTGGCGGAGGCTCCCGACGCGGTGACGCTGCAGCGCGCGCTCTACCTTCGGGCGCGCGCCCGGCTGGAGGCCGGTCGCCTCACCGCGGCCCTGAACGACGCGGACCGGCTGGTCGACCTCGCACCGACGTGGACGTGGAGCTATCTCCTGCGCGGCGACGTGCAGCTGGCCCGGGAGTCCTATCCCCAGGCCCAGGCCGACTATCAACAGGCGGTCGACCTCGCCCCGGAGCAGGGACTGCCGTACGTCGGACGCGCCCGCTACTACGAGGCCGCCGGTGATACAGAGGTAGCCCGGGTGGACGTGGAACGGGCGCTCAACACGCTGCCTGATCACGTGCCGGCGCTGGTGCTCCACGCGCGCCTGCTCGCCGCCGACGGCAGCGTCGAGCGCGCCCTCGCCGACCTGGACCACGCCATCAACGTCGCCCCGCACTACGTCCCCGCCTACGCGGAGCGGGCCGCGCTCCACGTGCGGCAGGAGCGGTGGACGGCGGCGCGCGACGACTACGACGTCGTGTTGCAGGTCGCTCCCGAAAACCTCTCCGCCCTCACGGCGCGGGCCCGCGTTCACCTGGCGCTGGAGGAGCCGGGGTCGGCGCTCGAGGATCTCAACGCGGCCCTGCAGCAGGTTCCCGGGGATCTGGAGCTGCGCAAGCTCCGCGCGCAGGCGTACCTGGCCCTCGACAACCTGACGCTGGCCTACCGGGACGCCCAGAGGGTGCTGGAGCAGGACGAGACGTGGGCTCCGGCGCATCTGATCAAGGGCCTCTATCTCCGGGAGGAGGAGGCGTACTTCCAGGCCGTCGTCGCCCTGTCCAACGCCATCGACCACGATCCCGAGCTGGCCCGCGCCTACGCGGCCCGCGCCCGCGCGCACTTCGAGCTCAACGACCCCGACCGCGCCCGCGCCGACGCCCAGCGCGCGTTGGAACTCAGCACCGAACTGCCGCACGCCTACGCCGCCCGCGCCCTCTACTACGTCTACGAGCGAGAGTGGGAGCCGGCCCTGGACGACGCGGACCGGGCGGTCACGTTGGCGCCCGAGGATAAAGAGCTCCGGGCCACGCGGGGCAGCATCTACCTGGAGGGCGGCGACGCCCGGCGCGCGCTGGACGATTTCAACGCGGCCCTGGAGCTGGACGCGGATTGGGCGGAGGGCCAGCTGCTGCGGGCCACAGCACTCGACGCGTTGCAGCGCTACGCGGACGCCGTCAGCGCGCTGGAGACACTGCTGAACGCCACGACCGACGTCACCTACGTGGAGATAGCAGAAAGCAGCATCGCCGACTTGGAGCGGATCCCGGAGGAGGTCGACGGCCTGCACACCTGGGCGGACTCCTACCACGGCTTCCAGGTCACCTATCCGGCCGGCTGGCGACAGTATGTGGATCCCGGCGAGAGCCTTCCCCTGATGCTCCTCGGCCCCCGGGACAAGGACTACCGCGCCAGCGTCCTGCTCACCATCACCGACCTCGACTTCTCCACGACGGCCCGCCAGCTCGCCAGGATGCAGCGCACCCGCAGCTTTCCGGATTACGAGCTGGTCAGCGAGCGCGCGCTCACCGTCGACGGCCGCACGGGGCTGCGCCGGGTCTTCACCTGGACCGCCACCGACCACCGGCTGCGCGAGATCTCCGTCACGGTCCACCAGTTCTACCTCGTCGTCGACCGGCGCGCCATCGTCTTCACCGCCACCGCCCGCTCCGTGGACGCCGAGAAGTATACCCCGACTTTTGACCAGATTATTGAAAGCTTGACCGTAAATTAGACGCATCATGCGAAAGGAGACACCTATGAAACACCTGATTCTATCTCTGACCCTCTTGAGTCTACTGCTGACCGGCTGCGGGAGCAGCACGCCGGCCCCGACGTCGACGCCCGTTCCTCCGACCCAAACGCCCACCCCTACCCCCACCGAGACGCCGACGCCCACGCCGACGCCGATCCCCGCCGAGGTCTTTATCGAGCGAGGCAACGCACATCTCTGGAACAACGCCTGGGAGGACGCCACCGCCGCCTACGAGGAGGGCATCGCCGCCCATCCCGAGGATCCGAGCGCGTACGCCCACCTGGCCTACCTCCTCGTTCAGCATCCGACCCGCCGCGAGGAGGCGCTGGACTACGCCGAGCAGGCCGCAGAGCTGGCGCCTGAGGATCCCGAGATTCTGGCCTACTACGCCTACGTGCTGGATCACAACGCGAAGTACGACGAGGCATTGAAGGTCGCCGAAGAAGCCTACGCCCTGGACGAGACCCATCCCCGAGTGCTGGCGTCGCTGGCGGAGGTCTACGTCGACGTCAACCGCTACGAGGAGGCGCAGTCACGGGCCGAGGAAGCGGTGGCGGCCGATCCCGAGCTACCCGAGGCCCATCGAGTCCTCGCGGCTCTGCACGCCATCCGGGGCGAGGACGAAGCCGCCGTCGAGGCGGCCGCCGCGGCTGCGGAGATTCACCCGGATTACGTCCCGCTTCAACTGACGTATGCTTACTTCTCCGAGTTACTGGAAGAGACCGACGCGGAAGAGGGTAATGCGAACGTTGAGGCGGAAGAGGAGACGGAAGAAGCCGCCGCGGAGGAAAGCGGCAGGAGCGGCGTTCAAGAGGAAAGAACTCAAGAGATTCTCGCGCTGGATCCGAACTATCTGCCGGCGCTGAATTATCTGGCGGAGGTTCAGCGCAACGCCGAGCAATACGACCAGGCGCTGGAGACGTGCGACGAAATTGTCGAAGCCGCGCCGGAGCATCCCAGCGGCTACATCTGTCGCGGAGAGACCTACCTGGCGCGGGAGCACTACGCGGACGCTCAAGAGAGTTTTGATCGCGCCATCGACCGGGACGTGGAGGCCGCCGGCGCCTATCAGGGACGAGGCCGGGTCCTCCTGGCCGAGGACGACTGCACCGGCGCCCGCACGGAGTTCAAGAAGCATCTCGAGCTGCGACCCTACAACGCAACGACGTACGTCTACCTCGGGCTTGCCGATCTCTGCACGGACGAGGCCCCCGCTGCCATCGAACAGTTTCAGACGGCCCTGGACATGAATCCCTATCTCTCCTTTGCAAAATTTGGTCTCGGCATGGCCTACATGCACGAGGAACGTTATGAGGACGCCAAGGACCAGTTCCAGGCCGCCATCGAGATCGACGACGACGCTTCCTACTATCACCTCAATCTAGGACGAGCCCTGGCTGCACTGGGAGAATACCAGCAAGCCGAGGCCGTCTACCTCCAGGCCGTGGAACTGGATCCGGAGGAGGTGGAACCGCACGTCGCGTTGGGCAACTTCTACCTGGATCGCGAGCGACTGGCGGAAGCCGAACGTCACTTCGAGAAGGCGCTGGCGATTGACGAAGAAGCGATCCAGGCGCTGATCGGCGCCGGGGTCGCGTACGCGCTGCAGGATCGCTGCGGAGAGGCCCTCAACGTCCTCAACCAGGCCAAGGAGCTGGACCCGGAGAATTTCACGGCCAACGAGGTCTATAATCAATGCTGGCAGATCTACCGCTACGAGAACCCGCCCGGCCCGCAGGGAGAGTCCATCGACGAGGGCGCGGCGGCTGCCGCCGTCAAGAACGCGGTCGCCACGCGCCTGGGGCTGGAACCCGAGCGCGTCATCGTCCAATTCGAGACCTACAACGGCGCCCGCGCGCTGGCGGTCGGCTACCTCGCCAACTTCGACGCCAACAGCCAACCCGATGAGTTCAACAACGAGCTGGCGCAGGCCGTCTTCGCCGCCGTGGACGGTTTTGTCCGGGCCGATTCGGCCCCGCTCTATCTGAGTGTGGAGGCGTTTGCCATCCAGGGACAGGACGTTGTACGCCAGGGCGGGCGCGTCGTGCACCGCACCGACGCCGTCGATTGGTGGAACGGCAACCTGAACGACGGTGCTTTCATGGGCAAGTGGATCAGCGGCTGAGAACCCCACCCCATGCCGAGCGGCGCCTGCGTCGACGTGGGCGCCGCTCGACTGCTTTCTGCGCACCTCTCAAGAACGTAGGCTTCCCTAAAAGGGGGCTTTCACCCGTCCCTGGATCGGTGGAGGATGAACCGTATTTGCCCAACAGCCCCGGCTGCATCCTGGTAGAGATCAAGTATAATAGGGGCGCTGGTTTGAGAACGCCGCCGGGCTACGGATGCCCTCATCGCCGGCCTCTTTATGGGCCCGCGCCCGGCAACCAAGACGAAGGGGGAAATATGCAACGCACCGACGAACGATTCCAGGCGCTGCTCCAGGAGCAGATCGAGCGGCGCCGCAAGCGCGGCAAGAAGGAGCTGGCGAAGATCGCCAACCGGGGTCGCCACCCGGTCTACAGCACCTTCGCGGTGACCTCCGTCTCCGGGCGGACGTACACCGTCCGCATCCGCTCGCTCACCGAGCCGCTCAACACCTGCTCCTGCCCCG
>CAZCPK010000148.1:0-9017 GCA_964500755.1 uncultured Anaerolineales bacterium | reverse complement strand
TTATCGTGATGGGGATTGGGCCCTTTGCCGGATCCTTCTTCGGTGGGCTGTTGCGGGATCTCTCCGGCAGCTACACCCCCGCTATCTATTACGCGCTGGGCTCCTTTGCGGTCTCCGTTGTGCTGGCTGCGACGCTGCCCACGGCGGTGCGACCGGAGGACTGAGAGGGCGCGCACCGGCGGGTGGGGGCGGACGAGATGGCGTCTGCTGCGGTCGGAAACTCTCCCCGATGGAGCTTACTTGCCCGTTACCGGCTCAGGGGGCAGCGCGCGCCGCCTTCGATTCGCTCAAACTCCGTCAGCTCCAAGCTCCCGTAGTCAGGGTTCGCCACCACAGAGAAGAAGACGCGGGCCGTATCCGTATCGTAGTAGCAGCGCGCGCGACCGTAGAGCTGGAGCCGCACCTGCATCAGATCGTGTCCTCCCTCTTGATAGGGACTGTAGGAGTAGGTGCCCGGAGTAGCGGGGAAGGTTGTCGTCTCGAAGCACCCTACGGGTACGCCTTTGAAGTGAAAGTCCAGCCCGTTCTCGGTGACCGCTTGGGATTTGGGTTGTGCTTTGTGGTACTGCAACTGTTTGGACATGCCACGCCTCGCGTTTTGCTGCCTATTTCTGTTCTAGGATATCATCTGGGGTATCTCGCGACAATCGCAGAATGTCCGGTTTTTCTCATACGTTCCGCACGCTCCAGGTTTGGATGTGACTTGATCGTGGTGTCGTATTTTGTTAAAGAAAGTGGCAATGTGCCTCAAGAACGCTTCAACGCGGTGATAAGTTCTCCTTTAAGTGTGACACCATGGGCCTTGTTAGCGTCTTCGAAATCCCTGACGGAGCCGTTTCATGCGGCTTTGTTGCTTGCGGGTGGGTAGACAACAGAAAACAAGCAAAAGAAGCGCAATGATAATAAAAATATTACACAAGGGCGCTAAGAACGCAAATGATATTCAAAACCCCCTCGCTGGAGGGGACTTTGAATATTGCAGGGGAACTTCGAGAACGCTACTGACGGCCCACAAAGGGAAAGTAACTCACAATCATTTTCTGGGTCGTATCAATCGCCCTATCGCTCACGGTGTTGTTACATCCTGACGTTGCTCTGACCGTCGTTACGTCAACTATATTCCCCATTCCTGTTGGCACCCTTACTTCCACTTGAACCTGACCTGATCCCCCGGCTGGCAGTATTGACGTTTTGTGGGGTGAGACTGCGCGGAAGCAAAAGAGCCGCCCTACGACACAAATTACCTTAATTTGAGGTGGATTTGTGCCATAGACGGCCCCTTTTGAGCCTCTTCTAGTACCCCCATCTGGACTCGAACCAGAATTCCAGGTTTAGGAAACCCGTGTTCTATCCAATTGAACTATGGGGGCATCCTTTCTTTCCTACGTTTGCATTATAACAGGTCGCGGGGGGCAAGCAAGCAGTACGTTGTCGGGTCAATGAAAGCCGTTATAATAGTGACGTAGGAGAGTTCAAAAACTGAGAGGACAGCTATGGAAGGTATCTTGTTACCGTGGACGATCGCTTCCACAATACTGTTGTTTGTAGTCGCTTATTGGATCTATACGCTGGAGCGACGTCTAAACGATCTGGAGGGGCGGTATACGCGAGTCCTGGCGATGGCTGAGGAGGCGGACACCCCCACCGTCGCCGGGCTGTTGCAGCGTCTGGAGGATCAGGAGGTGCAGCTGCAAGGCGTCGAACAGCGCTTGCAAAGTTTTGCCGACGTCGTGCCGCATGTCGTTCAGGGCTACGGCGTTGTGCGTTATAACGCATTTGCCAACGCTGGCGGGGAACAGAGTTTCTCACTGGCGCTGGTGGACGCCCAGGGCAGCGGCGTGGTCGTCTCCGGTTTACACGGTCGCGAGATGCGCGTCTACGCCAAGCCCCTGACGCAGTGGCGGGCGGTGCACAGCCTAAGCTCCGAGGAACAGGAAGCCCTGAGTCTCGCGCGGGAGATGGTGGAGTCTTGAGGGGGGAGGGGGCGCTTTTGACAATCTTTAAGCCTTTGAGTATCATAGTTTTACCGTATCTTAACTTTTAAAGAAGGAGGAACTTTATGTGGGGTAGAGACAAACCGAAGGAAACGCAGGAGACGCCCACGGGCGCGCGCCCTAAGGCATCGTCCTCTCAGCCTATCGAGACCACCATTGGCCCGAATACACACATTAAGGGCAACATCCAAGGCGACGGTGGCTTGCGTATTGATGGCGTGCTTGAGGGTAACGTCAAGACCACGGGCAATCTCGTCATCTCCGAGAGCGCCAAGGTCTTTGCCGAGATCGAAGCCAACAACATCTCCATCGCTGGCGCTATCCGGGGCAACATCCAGGCTAACCGGGCGGAGATTCTGGACACCGGTCGGGTCTGGGGAGACGTTAAGGTCAAGACCGTGCTGATCAACGAGGGGGGATACGTGAGCGGGCAGATCATCATGCAGCAGGATTTACAGCCCCCCAAGCTCGAGTCGGAGAACGCGCACGCCACGCCAACTCCGGTCCCCCCGAAAAGACCCCAGGGCAAGAAAGACGAGGCCGAGGAAGGAAAGAAATAGGAGCGGATGGTCCTACCGAAATCCCCTTTTTCGCGGTGACGAGGGATCTATAGAGTGCGGTTGCGCTAGCACACCTGCGATCGTATCCGTTTAGTATTCTGAGGTGCGACGCACTTAGGAGGGCAAAGGCTACGGCATCCTCATGAACGTCGTAAGAAACCTGAGGATAGCATAGACTTGCGTTCGAAAGTGCGTTGCACCTGTCGTCTGCTCACAAAACTACTATGATGGTCAAAGAGCGACTTTAGTTTTTACCACAAATTCCACAGATTTTCACTGGTTTCTTATTCTCAGTGTGAAATTCTGAACTTCGTGGTTACTATCTTGCTGCGACCCGGCAAAGCCCCACCTTCTTGGGGCAGCCATCAGGGCATAGAACACGACGGCGGCGTCCTGGTTTCGCCGTCGTGTTTTGATTATCGGCTTTCGTCGTGGAGCGGGCGGCTCCGCTGTCGGCTTCGGCGGTGGAAGGAACCCGCTCTACCCCTTTGGCTGGTCGTGTGCAGCCAGCCCGGGGCCGCATCTGGCCGGCGATCTACTTTACCCCGCCCCTATTTTTTGTAGGAGCTACAGGAGCTAAGAGATGGCAAAACTCAGCCAGAAGCATAAGCTGATCGGACTGATCCTTCTGTTCGTCCTCGCTTCGACTGCAATCCTCGCACGGACCCGTGCCGCCCCTCACCTTATCCCTGAGATGGTCTGGGTGCAGGCCGGGAGCTTTCAGCGGGGCGATGAGGTCGGGGACCTGTGGGATGGCAGTCGCCCGGTGCATCCGGTGACGTTGACCTACAACTTCTGGATCGGTAAATATGAGGTGACGTTCGCGGAGTATGACGATTTCTGCGCTGAGACGGGCAGGCGCCAAGCCTACGATCAAAGGTGGGGCCGTGAGAGCCGCCCCGTCATCAATGTGGACTGGTGGGATGCGCGAGACTATTGCAACTGGTTGAGCGAGCGCGAGGGCCTGTCCCCGGCCTACAACCGGGCCGGCGATCTCCTGGACGCCCACGGTGACGTGACGACGGACATTACCCAGGTGCAGGGCTACCGCCTGCCTACGGAAGCCGAGTGGGAATACGCCGCCTCCGGTGGACACGCGGCCCTCCCCCTCCCTCCCAGACACCGATTCTCCGGCAGTGACGACGTTGACGAGGTCGCGTGGTATTTTGGCAACTCCGGCGACTACATCTTCACGGGGGTCTCCCTGGGCTTCGATTACACGAGCCACGGAGCCTCCCACATCGAGGGGAAATCGACGCAGCCGGTGGGTCAAAAAGCGCCCAACGAGCTGGGTCTGCACGATATGAGTGGCAACGTCTGGGAATGGTGCCACGATTGGTACGGGGAGTACACCGACGAGGGCCTGATCAACCCTATCGGGCCGCCTTCGGGCCACGTGCGGGTGATGCGCGGCGGTAGTTGGATTTTCGGCGCAAACGACTGTCGAGTCGGTAATCGCTTCTACCGCTCCCGCCACGACCGGCTGTTCCGCCTGGGTTTTCGCGTTGCGCGGACGGCGACGGAATGAACATTCGGGAAATCCAAGCCAAGACTCTGCTGGCGCACGTCAAACAACCCGATCCGTGGTTTGGACTCAAATACAACCTGAATCTCTACCGGGGATGCGTTCATCGCTGTATTTATTGCGACAGCCGCAGCGAGTGCTACCAGATCGATCATTTTGACGATGAGGTGCTGGTCAAGGTCAATGCTCCGGAGCTCCTGCGCGATGAGCTCTCCCGCAAGCGCCTCAAGGGCGTGATCGGCCTCGGCTCGATGAATGATCCTCTTATGCCGCTACCGCCGCCCTACGACCTGACGCCGCGCGTCCTGGAGATCGTCGCGGAATTCGGATTCCCTGTCCACATCATCACCAAGAGCGACCGCGTGCTCCACGTCATCGACACGCTCGCAGTCATCAACCAGGTTTACGCCAGCATCAGCTTCACTGTGACCACGGCGGACGACGACCTCGCCGCCAAAGTGGAGCCGTTCGCGCCACGTCCCTCCGCTCGTTTTGTTGCGATGCGCGCCCTAGCCGACCGGGGCATCCGGACCGGGGTGACGATGATGCCCATCCTGCCCTTTCTCGAGGACACGCGGGAGAATCTGGCGGCTATCGTGACGCAGGCCGCGGAGAGCGGCGCGCGCTACGTTCTGCCGTGGCTGGGGATGAGCCTGCGCGACCGACAGCGCGCCTACTACTACCGCCAATTGGACCGGCACTTCCCTGGGGTACGCGCGCGTTACGAGCGGACGTACGGGGACCGGTACAGCTGTGACGTGCCCGGTGCCTCGACGTTCTATCGGTACGTGAAAGCGTTGGCCGAGGAGCATGGCCTGGTCACGCAATTGCCGCAGTATGCCGCGCAGGCCGCGACGCAGCCCCGGCTCTTCTGATTTACGTGCGCCCATCCTCTATCTCCATGCCGGGGATATGGAAGTGGGCTTCCACCTTGCCCATCCCCCACGTGATCAACAGGACCAGCATCAGGTAGATGAGTCCCACGAAAGGCAGCATCACCATCTGGTTGTACCGGGCGCTCATAATACGCTTGGCCTCTCCGAAGAGATCCTGTACGGCGATGATGTAGACCACCGAGGTGTACTTCACCATGTAGGCCGCCTCGTTGGACCAGGGAGCGAGGGTCAGCCGCAGTGCCTGGGGCATGACGATGTTGACGATGGCCTGGAGTCGCGTCAGGCCCAGGGCCCGCGCCGCCATCATCTGGCCCGCGCCGATGGCCTGAATAGCGCCACGGAAATATTCGGCCTGATAAGCGCTGCTGTTCAGCCCCAACGCCAGGTAGGCAGCGACGATGGATTCCAGCACCAGTAGATTTCTGGGAAGGCCAACTGCCGCCAGCAGATCCGAGACGTTGGGGTCGGCCAAGCCATAATAGAGGAAAAAGAGCTGAACCAGTAACGGTGTGCCGCGTAGCACGTCCACGTAAGCGGTCGCCAGACCCTGCAGCCAACGGGGACCGTAGACGCGAGCGATAGCGACCGGGAAACCGATCAGGAGACCGATAAGCAGGGAGCCGCCGCTCAACCGGAGCGTTACCAACAGGCCGCGTCCCAGCTCCGGCCAGATCATCTGCCAGAAGCCGGCCACGATTAGCGTTCCTCCCCGTAAAGCTCGGTGATCTTCCCCAGGAACTCCTTGGTGCGGGCGTGCTGGGGCTCGTAAAAGAGTTGGCGCGGTGGCCCTTCCTCGACGATGTCGCCCTTCTCCATGAAGATGATGCGGTTGGAGACCTCCTTGGCGAAGCCCATCTCGTGGGTGACGACCAGCATGGTCATATTCTCGCGAGCTAGCTTCTGCATGACCTCCAATACCTCGCCGATCAACTCGGGATCGAGCGCCGAGGTCGGTTCGTCGAAGAGCATCACCTTCGGCGACATGGCCAGCGCCCGGGCGATGGCGACCCGCTGCTTCTGCCCGCCGGAGAGCTGTCCGGGATAGGAGTCGGCTTTGTCGGCCAACCCCACGCGTTCCAGCTCAAACTCCGCCAACCCGCGCGCCTGGTCCTTGGGCATCTTCAGCACCTTGAGCGGCCCGACCATCACGTTGTTGAGCGCCGTCATGTGCGCAAAGAGGTTGAAATCCTGAAAGACCATGCCGACCTTGGTGCGTACGGCGTTGATGTCGGTCTGCGGACTGGTGACTTCCTCCCCGTCGACCCAGATGCGACCGGCGTCCGGAGAGGTCAGCAGGTTGATACAGCGTAGGAGCGTGCTCTTGCCGGTGCCGCTGGGACCGATGATGACCAGCACCTCGCCCTGATGTACGTCGAGGCTGACGCCTTTCAGGACTTCCAGCTCTCCGTAGGTCTTATGAAGATCTTGAATGCGAACGATAGGTCCAGCCATTTAGCATACTCCTCGGGTGCGTATGTTTGGGGCGGGTGGCATTACGTGCCTCGCTGGCGCAGGGTCATGTTAGCCGTGTGTAGCTTTTCCATGAGATCGGCAGCCATGCGGCGCATAATCTTGAAGCCGATCTCCGGGTAGTCCTCTGTCAGGGCAACCAGACGCTGTCGCGGCAGGCGCAGCAGTTCCGTCGTGGCGACCGTGCGCGCGGTGGCGCTCCGCTGGCCCTCTTCGATCAGAACCGTCTCTCCGAAGGTCTCCCCGCCGGTCAAGGTAGCCACCTGGAAGGGCTCCGCTGTGGGGTCCTCGGGTTCCAGGATAATCTCGACTGCGCCGCGGGCGATGATGTAGAGCGCCTCGCCGGGATCGTCCTGGTGGAAGATGATCTCATCCGTGTCGTAGGTGGCTTCCTCACATACCATCAGAATGAGGTCCAGGTGAATATCGTTGAGCTCTCGGAAGAGTTCCGATTTCCGTAGTACGTTCTTGCTCTCTTCTAGATGCATCTCGAGCCTCCTGGCGCGTGATAGCTGCCGTCGCCGTTTGTCATATACGCAGCCATATGCGCAGCCATATGCGCCTAATTATAAAGATGATCCACGGGATTGCAAACGAGGCATTGCAAACGAGGCATTGCAAACGAGGTCTTGCAAACGAGGTCTTGCAAACGATCACCGGGCAGCGAAGCTGGCTATCTTTCCGCAATTCTGGTCTGCGGCTGCAGGATGGTGAAGACGCCGAAGAGCCGTTTGTACCACGGCGGATTGCTCTCGTCTAATGAGGCGTAACGGACGCCGCGCGCGTCGAGCCGGGGGAGCAGCGTCCGCAGACGCTGCTCAAACCCCCTGTAGTCCTTGGCCTCCCTTGGCGTCCAGCCGGTCTCCGCATACGCGCTCAGGCGTGGGAAGGTCTGATAGTCGAGCCGGGCGCGGGTGGGAACCCATTCGGTCCAGAGCGGCGACTCCAGCCCCAGGATATGTTCGGCTCCCTCGGTCATCCATCGCGAAAAGATAGGCTCAAAGCCGTAGGCCCGGCGCAGCGACGTCAGGCTGTAGGTGTGATCGAGGTACGTTTCTTGGAAGGCGGAGTTGATCACGTCACGACCTTGCCGGGCGGCGGCGATCACGGCCCTGCGGCCACGCATCCAGTACTGCACTAGGGCATTTTCGTTCAGGTTGGGCTTGAGGATCTCATTCCAGCCGACGGCGCGGCGTCCGTGGTCGGCCAGATAGTCGACCATCCGGTTGGTGAAGTAGGCCTGAAGCGCGTGCACGCCCGCCAGCCCCTCCTCGCGGATGCGACGCTGGCAAGCGGGGCACGCCCGCCAGCGGGCCTTGGGTGCCTCGTCACCGCCCAGGTGGACGAATTTGCCGGGAAAGAGCTCCATGACCTCTGCGAGGACGTTCTGCAGGAAGGCAAAGGTCTCCTCTTTGCCGGGACAGTAGACGTCCTTGTGGATGCCGAAGCGCGTGGCGACCTCGAAGGGGCCGCCCGTGCAGCTGAACTCCGGGTAGGCGGCGAGCGCGGCCTTCGAGTGACCCGGCATCTCGATCTCCGGGACGATGGTAATCTGCCGGGCGGCTGCGTAGGCGACGATCTCCCGGATCTCGTCCTGGGTGTAGTAGCCGCCGTGCGGCTCGTCGGTCTCCCGCTTCCCGAAGAATCCCAGGGCCGTGCTCGCGCGCTGCCCGCCGACCTCGGTGAGCCGGGGATACTGTTGGATCTCGATTCGCCAGCCCTGATCCTCGGTGAGGTGCCAATGGAAGACGTTGAGCTTGTGTAGCGCCATCAACTCCAGGAGCTCCTTGACCGTCTCCATACCGTGGAAGTGGCGGCCTTCGTCCAGCATGTAGCCGCGCCAGGAGAAGCGGGGCGCGTCCTCAATGGTCAGCGCCGGGACGGTCCACCTCTCGATGGACTCACCCGGTCGCTCTAGCGTCACCGGCGAGAGCTGGCGCAGCGTCTGCAGGCCGTAGAAGACGCCGGTCGGCGTCGGCGCGCTGACGGTGACGGCTTCGGGCGTGACGGTCAGCCGATAGCCCTCGGCGCCCAGCGACGGCTGCGCCTCCCTCTGGTGCAGGTGGACGTAGGGCCCGGCGCCGGGCGCTGCTACGATCTCCGGCGGTTGTCCCAGAGCGTTGGCCAATAATCTCTGTAGATAGCGCGCATTCTCCCGGTTGGGTGCATCCGCGACGATGGGGACGGCGGACGTGAAGCCAAAGTTGCCGGAGCTGCGCTCCACGTGGGCCGGCTTGGGGATAACGGGCAAGATCTGAGACGTGTTGGGCATGGTATACCTCATCTGGGATGTATAAGGAACTGGGTGGACAGCGGTGGAACGCTATGGTCACGATCTTCAAACCGTCTACCTACATTTTACTAGAAAGTGTGTACTTTGCCATCCACGGTGGTTGGTCTATCGATGCTGTTTCCGGCGGGGATTTCGAAGCGAGTGGTCAGCGAAGACCCGCGCCAATGTCGCAGAACGTGCTTAGCCGCGCACAAGGCAAACGCAGCCGGGTTGATGACCTGGGTACGCGTTGCCAGGAGGCGCTGAGCAACCTTAGAAAGCCTTAGAACCGCTTCGTTT
>CAZCPK010000147.1:0-9044 GCA_964500755.1 uncultured Anaerolineales bacterium | reverse complement strand
AACAGCTTCATCTCGTAACAGACAAACTTTTGCCTCAAAGTGATAGGTAGCTAAAGCGAATCACGTTATAATGTAAGCAGACGTGTGAACAGAGGAGAATTTGATGTTCATCAGTGTTACGAGGAGGTCGACATGCACGTACGAGGAAAAGTGGCCTTGATTACCGGAGGCGCGCACCGCGTCGGCCGGGCGATTACGCTGGCGTTGGCCGAGGCGGGCGCCCACGTGGTGATCAACTACTACAGTTCAGCTGCTGAGGCGGAGAAGACGGCCCTCGACGCCCGCGCCTGGGGCGTCGAGGCGCTGCCGGTACAGGCCGACGTGGCGGATGTCGAGCAGGTGCGGGCGATGGTCTCGCGGGCGGAGTCAGCCTTCGGCGGCGTCGACGTCCTGGTCAACGCGGCCTCCCTCTTCAAGGCGACGCCCGTGCCCACCGAGACGGTCGACGATTGGCAGCGCGTGACCCGCATTCTCGTCGACGGGGCGTTCAACTGCGCCAACGCCGTCGCGCCCGGCATGCTGGAACGGAGAAGCGGGGGGATCGTCAACGTCGTCGACCTTTCGGTTTGGCAGCCGTGGCCCAATCTCGCCGCGCACAGCGTGGGGAAGTCGGCGTTGATGGCGCTGACGCGTCAATTAGCGTTGGAGTTGGCGCCTGCCGTACACGTCAACGCCGTGGCGCCGGGACCGGTGCTGCCGCCGCCGGACTACGATCCGGAGCAGCGGGCGCGCGTGGCCGAGCGGACGTTACTGGGACGCTGGGGCACGCCCCAGGACGTCTCCGCCGCCGTGCTCTTCCTGCTCACGGCGGACTACGTCACCGGCGAGGTGCTGGTCGTCGACGGCGGTGAGCGCTACGGGCATCTGAAGCGTCGGTAGCTGGGGGTTGGATGCTGGATGCTGGATGCTGGATGCTGGATGCTGGATGCCGGGCTTGCGCAGCGCTTTCGACGTGTTACAATTAGCCCCATGGATAAAACTAGCCATCCCGTATTGCAAGCGTTGAATGCCCAACAGGCGGCGGCCGTCTCGGCGGACGCCGGGCCTGTGTTGGTGTTGGCCGGTCCCGGCTCGGGAAAGACGCGCGTGCTGACGCACCGCGTCGCCTGGTTGTTGGAGGAGGTCGGCGTGCCGCCGTGGCAGATCCTGGCGGTGACCTTCACCAACAAAGCCGCGCGCGAGATGGAGGCACGCCTGCTGGAGATGGTGACGGCGGGCGTGCGGGATATGTCCATCGGCACCTTCCACGCGACCTGCGCGCGTCTGTTGCGCCGCGAGGCGGAGTGGGCCGGGCTGCCGCGCGACTATCTCATCTTCGACACCGACGATCAGCTGGCGGTGATGAAGGCCGTGGTCAAGAGCATGGGGTTGGACGACGAGCGCTACCGTCCCCGCGCCCTGCTCAGCGCCGTCTCCCGCGCCAAGAACGAGCTGCTCGCCCCCGAGGACTATCCCATCCACGATTACTACGACGAGATTGTGGCGCGCGTCTACGCCCGCTACCAGGAGATGCTGCGCGACAACGCCGGCCTGGACTTCGACGACCTGCTCGTCGAGCCCGTCAACCTCTTCCGCCAGAACCCCGACGTGCTGGAGAAGTATCGGCAGCGCTACCGTTATCTGCTGGTCGACGAGTTCCAGGACACCAACGTGGCGCAGTACGTCTTGTTGCGGCTGCTGGCGCAGGAACACCGGCACCTCTTCGTGGTCGCCGACGAGGACCAGTCGATCTACTCGTGGCGCGGCGCCGACTACCGGAATATCCACCGGCTACGGACCGACTTCCCCGCGCTGCAGGAGATCTTATTGGAGGAAAACTACCGCTCCACGCAGGTGATCCTCGACGCGGCGCGGGCGATTATCGCCCGTAACCTCGACCGCACGCCCAAGAAGCTCTTCACGCGCCAGCGCGGCGGCGAGCTGGTCACGCTGCGCGAGGCCTACGACGAGAGTGAGGAGGCCGCCTACGTGGCGCGCGAGGCGCAGGCGCTCCGCCGGCAGGGCTACGACTGGAGCGACATCGCCGTGATGTATCGCACCAATGCGCAGTCGCGCGCGCTGGAGGAGACCTTCGTCGAGCGCAACATCCCCTACCGGCTCATCGGCGGGACGCGCTTCTACTCGCGCCGGGAGATCAAGGACGTGCTGGCCTATCTGCGGCTGGCGCAGAACCCCGACGACGACATCAGTTTCCTGCGCGTCGTCAACGTGCCCTCGCGGCGCATCGGCGCGCGCACGTTGGAGAAGATCGCACAGCGCGCCGAGATGCTGGACGGCAGCCAGTTCGCCGGAGCCGTGACGCTGGTCGCCGAGGAGGTGCTGCGCGGACGCACGCAGCGCGGCCTCAAGCGTTTCGTGGAGCTGGTCCAGGCGTGGCATGAGGCCGGCGCGGAGCTCTCCGTCATGGAGCTGCTGGACCGCATTCTGGCCGACACGGGCTACGAGAGCTATCTGCGCGACGGCACCGAGGAGGGCGAGTCGCGCTGGGAGAACGTGCTGGCGCTGCGCGGCGTGACCGCCGACGCGCCCGACGTCTCGCTCGTGGACTTCCTCACCGAGGTGGCGTTGGTGGCCGACGTCGACGAGTTGGCCGAGGACGTGGACGCCGTCACCCTGCTGACGCTGCACAGCGCCAAGGGGTTGGAGTACCCGGCGGTCTTCCTCACCGGCCTGGAGGACGGACGCCTGCCGCACAGCCGCTCCATCGAGGAGTCGCCGGCGGCGGTGGCCGAGGAGCGCCGTCTGCTCTACGTGGGCATGACGCGCGCCATGGAGCGCCTTTACCTCACCTACGCCTTCCGCCGCAGCTGGTACGGGCGCAGCGAGCCGACCCAGCCCTCGCGCTTCCTCTCCGACCTGCCGGAGGACGTCGTCGAGAGCGGACGGCGCCGCCGCTCGCAGTCGCAGCAGCCGGGTCGCAGCTGGCAGAGCGACAGCTGGTCGCCGTCCCCGTCAAAGCCGGCCCCGTCACAATCCAAGGCGCCCCGAACAACCGAGGTGGAGAAGCAGTTCACTCCGGGCGAGCGGGTGCGTCACGAGAAATACGGCGACGGCGTGGTGCAGGAGAGCCGCGTCTTTCACGGCGACGAGATCGTGAAGATCGCCTTCTCCGAGAAGTTGGTTAAGCAGTTCCTGGTCGGTGTCGCGCCGCTGAAGTCGTTGGCGGACTGAACACGCTGCCATTAGGAGGATCGGATGTACGAGCGAAATATATGGTTGCTGGGAATACTGATAGCCGGCGCGTTGGCGCTGGCGCTCTTCGCCACGGAGATCTTTCTCTCTCCCTCGACCGTGGGATTGGCCGGTCCGGTGCAGCAGGGTACTCAGTATGAGGATGATGAACCTAACGATACGATTTCCAACGCAGAAGCGTTCAATGTGCCGGGTATCATGCGAGGGACAATCGAGGCGCCCAATGACGTGGATTGTTTCGAGATGTTCTTTAGCTCGCTCAGCAAATCCTACGAATTGACGATCTATGATTCTGACGATGTTGGGCTAGATCTTGAATTGTTTGATAGCGGTGAAGCGCTTATTGCCACCTTATCCACCTCGGATTCCTCTTCCTCGGCAAGATTGACCTGGGACGCGGACGAGTCCTTTTTCTATGTCTGTCTTTCTCCTGCTGCTGCACTTAGTGCGGATGCTGCTTATCGCCTTACCGTAGTGGAAGTGACAGTGCCCACCGATACACCGACGCCGACCAACACACAAACGCCCTATCCGGCCCCATCAGATGGAGAAGTTGAGGAAGAGCCCAACGACAATTTCAATCAGGCTATCTTCCTTGAGCTCAACGAGGTTATGTACGGCGCCATCGCCGGGATCTACGACCAGGATTTTTACTACATCGAGAGCACCCCGGGCCTGCGCTACCGCGTCATCCTCAACGACTGGCAGTACGACCGCCGCGTCGAGATCTACGACGAGGACGGCAACTACATGGACAGCACGACGACGGCGTCGAGCAGCCGCGCCGAACTGACCTTTACGGCGACGGACGCGCGTCACTACCTGGGGATCTTCAAGTCGTCGACAGCGTCGTCGGAGGGCACGACCGTCGACTACGACGTGCGCGTCTACCAGCTCCAGCCGACGCCCACGGCGACGTCGCAGCCCACCAATACGCCCGGAGCCGGCACGCCCACGCCCGCGCCCACCTGGCCCAGCGGCTACGATGACTACGAGCCCAACTTCAACTTCGAGACCGCTAGCACCATCGCGCCCGGCGTCACCTACGAGCTCAACTTCATGCCCTGGGGCGGTTCCAGGGAGCCGGACAACGATTACTTCAAGATGTGGGTCAAACCGGGCATTCGTTTCACCTGTGAGACCTTCGACCTGGGACCGGTGGTTGACACCAACTTGATCTTCTACGACGCTGATCGAAACGCCATCGGCGGTAACGACGACCGCACGCTGGGCGATTACAGCAGTAAGTTCTCTTATTATAGCACCTACGAGGGCTGGCTCTACGTGCTGGTGGGCACCGGCTCGCGGATGTCCTACGAGGATGCCAAGAACAGCCCCTACAAGCTCCGCTGTGAGAAATCGGTGCCGGGTGAGCCGACCACATCGCCTGATGACAATGGGCCTTCGAAGGCGCCTACGCCGCTGCCCACCGACACGCCCCGACCGACGGCGACGTCGTCCTCGCCCCTCGGCACGCCGACGCCCGGCGAGGGGAACGGGAACGGCGATAGCGTAACACTCTCCTTCCGCCCCCTCACGACGCCGCCACCTTTGAGCGCCACGCCGACCCCGTCCGGCTTCCGCACCTTCCGCGTCGTGATCTATTACGACGAGAACGCCGATGGCGCGCTGGGCGCGGGCGAAGGCGTCCCCGGCTTCTACGTGCGCGTGGTTGAGGGCGCGACGGATGAGGAGTTGGCCCGGGGTTACACTGACGAGCAGGGACAGCTCTCCTTTTCCGTGCCGACCGTCGGGACCGTGCGCGTGGTCGTCCCGCTGCTGGGGCTGGATCGCCTGGTCGATCCGTCGACGCCGGAGCTGAAGATTCGCGTCGCGCCCATGCCCCTGCCCGACGTCATACCCTAGAGGATTGGAGGCTATGCGCTAATGACCCCCTCAGATCGTCCCACCGCTGAGTTGAACGACGCCACCACGCCGCCGCCTGACGCGGCGTCCGACGCTGCGTCTGAATCTTTGCCAGAATCTTCGCCAGAAACGGAGTCTGCTTCCACCCCCTCGCCGGAACCGTCTCCGGAACCGTCTCCGGAACCGTCTCCGGAACCGACGTCTGAGCCCGCTCCGGCGGCCCCGCCGGCGAGTGAACGCCCCTTCCCGCCCAGCTGGGCGCTGCTCCTGCTCTTATTGGGGGTGATCATCGTCGGCGCCGTGGGCGTCGGCGTGCTCCGCCAGAACTGGGATCGCCTGGTTGGTCAGGATGACGAGGCAGGCGCAGGCGCGGAACCGATCGGCGTGGAGAAGCTGGCGACTTTTCACTCGCCGCCTGAGGTGCCGTCAGAGCCGGCCGTGTTGCAGGAAGACGGCACGTCTCTCTCCGGCGCGTTGCCCACTTCTCTAGAGGTACAATCCCGTACCTACCCCGTAGTTCCGGTTCCGCCGGAGGACGGTCGCTGGCCCGTGCCGGTCGATAATCCCGACCTGGCCGTCTGGGTCTACGGAACCGTGGTCAACTACGTGGTTGGAGTGCCGTACACCGAGACGACGGCTTCCCTCCTCAGTTCGCTGGATTCCACCGACCACTTGACGTTAACCTTAGCCAACGGTACGCTTTTGATCTTCGGCGCGCCGCAGGCTGAGCGGTATGCGCCCTCGGAGACGTCCCCGCTGCAGCAGCGCCAGCCCGGGTTAACCTTAGTCCAATTGAGCGATGGGGGGGCGGACCGGCTTGTAGTGAAAGCGCGTTACCTTCCCGAGGAGAGTCCGCTGGAGGCCAGCGCACAGCGGGCCGGCCCGCTGGCGATCGAGGTGCTGGATTCCGGCGTGATCAGCGAGGGGGACGGGGACCGTAACTTCGTGGTCGAATACGAGATCGAGAATCGCGGTGAGCAAAATCTCGATCCTGCGCTCTTCGAGCTGATCCTGGAGGATGGCCGCGGACAACGGTATGCCCTCGCTCCGCAGATCTCGGCGCAGGGAAACTATGGCGCGCTGCCGGTGGCGCCCATCCTCCCCGAAGCCAAGGTTCAAGCCAGCGCGGGCTATCGTGTTCCTGCTGACTTGAAGCCGCCCCTGACCTGGATCTTCCGGGTCGATCCGACGACGGGCGTGGCTGCGCGTTTCTCGCTGCCCTATCAGCCGCCGCTGCCGAGTCCGCCGCAGCCCCAGGTCGTTTTGGACGAGGCCTTCGCCGACGGTCAGCGGGGGATTATCGTTGTCGGCGGGAGCGTGCAGAATGTGGGGGGATCGCCCCTGACCGTCCTTGAGGAAAACGTCAAGCTCTCCTCAAGCGCGGGACAGGCCGAACTACGCGCCGAGGCGCCGCCGTTGCCCTGGGAGATCCCGGTCGACGGCGAGCAGATGTTCGAATTGCAGTTTGAATGGCCCGAGGGAGTGGATACGGTCCTGCTGGATATCTGGGGCTTCACTTTCGAGATCAGCGATCTGCCCTGAGCTTGTAGCGGCGGGGCCCCGTCTGGTTTCACGGCGAATAAGCGGCTCCTTCGAAAATGGTCGCCTGGTCGGTTAGCCAACGGATGCAACAGATGAAACAGACTGAAGAAAGAATCTGGGCTCTTTGGGATTTCGTCGGCAAGAGAACGGGTGAGTTAAGTTCGGCACTATCCTGTAAATTAAAACGCTCCCAGCTCCCGTCTCGGGGACTGGGACTGTGCGTTGAAGGGTCCATAGATTAGACAAAGTGTCACCCTATCTCTGAACCATCCCGGATTTTCCCCAGGGAGGAGGGAAGGCCATTGAAGTCAGCATCGGCGTCTTTGCGAGTCTACCTGGGATTGGTCGTTACGCTGTTTGTCTTGCGTATTCTCCTGGCGTTCTGGCTTCCCGAGTCTGTCATCTCTGCTCAAGCGGGCGTCTTGACCTGGTCGGCCCTGGTGATCGCCGGAGGGTTAGGTGGCGTTGGTTTGTGGTTGTCGGCCAGAACCGGCTTTCCAGGGATGTGGGACTACACGCTCTCACTCACGCGACGATTCTGCATTCCGTTGGGGCTAGGTCTGGGGGCGGGGTTCGTTTTTCTGCTCGTGGGGCGTTCTCCGTCCCTCGTGCCCCTCCGGGCGGCGACCATACCCTTTCCGGTTTCCCTTCCCTTTTACCTTTATGGAGGCATTGTCTCCGAGATACTTTTTCGCTTGTTTCTGGTGCCGCTCCCCCTGTGGGTTGTCTCCTCACTGATTTTGAAAGATAGGTGGCAGGAACTTGCCTTCTGGGGGGTGGCGTTGGTGACGTCAGGGTTGGAGCCGTTGGGACAGGTGGGAGCCCTCTACCAGTTGGGAATGCTGGACGGTGACCTGCCACCGACGGTGAGCCTGCTCCTGGCATTGACCTATGGCGTGAATTTGCTGTCGACATACTTGTTTCGGAAGATGGGCTTTCTGGCGTCGGTGACCATGCGCGTGGGCCATTACCTGGTCTGGCACATGATCTTCTGAGTTTGGAAGTAGCTGCTGGTAGTGATGAACCGCCTCATCCGTCCCTGGGTAAGTCTGGCGAGGGTACAGCGGGCGCATACAAAACTTGGGGGACTAAGTTAATGAGAGCCACGGATTTCACGGATTGACACAGATTTGACTCTGGTGAAAAAGCCTGTTTACCGCAGAGATCACAGAGAGCGCCGAGAAGGCCCAGAGAGCACAGGAGGTGGCAAGTTGAGGGCGCTGTTGGATGGCCTTATGCATTACTGCCTGGGACTAGCCTATCGGTTTGTGCCTCCCAACGCTGAAAATCTCTGTGTATCTCGGTGAAGATCCTCTGTGTCCTCTGGGGGCTCTGTAGTTAGATCGACCTTCTCTGTGATTAGATCGACCTTCTTCCAATAGAGTCAAGATTGACAAAACATTAGCGTGGAGTGTCGCTATCACCGCCGGTCGGCGGGCAGCAAGTATGCAAATGGCAGGGTAAACGAACAAGGAGGTGCTGAGGATGAAGTGTCCATATTGTGGTGGAGAACAGTTTGATCGCGGTGTTGTGTGGGGCCATTATCGGTTGAAATATAAATCTAATAACGCGGATTTTCTCGAACGGGCGACTGTCTTCGGCGGTGAGAAGATCGAGGCGCTGCGTTGTAACACGTGCGGGCACATCGCCCTCTTCGGCGCCGACGCAGCTGAGCGAGCCGCGCCACTGGATGACTGAAAGCGAACCACACGCCAAGTAATCCACGCACTATCGCGAGGAAAAGATGAAGAGACTACGCCTGGCGCTGGATGTCGTCTTGGTGGCTTCGACGTCGTTGCTCGTCCTGCTGATCGCTCATCAGCAGATGACCGGGAGATACACTGAACCCCTGGTCGCCCTAGCGTTACAGATCATGCACGTATCGCTGATCATCACGACCGTCCTCTACGTGATTGAGTTTACGCGGAGAAAACAATACAGAAATCTGGCCCTCACCGTAGCGCCGGGGCTGTTGTTGAGCGTCGCCATCGTATTGCGGCTCTTCGGCTACTCTTTCCCCGCCCTCGGGCTGCTCTCCTTCGATTTCTACGTCATCCTCTGGTTTACACTTCTCCTGGGCAGCGAAGCGGAGATTGTTCAGCGAAACAGATAGGGCCCTTATGACCTACGCACAAACCCAGAACGATCTACGCGAGATGGTTGCCCTCCTGGTGAAGGACGGGCACGACGGATGGGCGCGCTTCTTCGAAACGGCTCTGACGCTGTTGCAGACAGGTGAGGCGCGGGCCTGCGCCCGGCACATCCTTTCCGGCAGCGGCGGGATGGGCAGCCTCAACGACCTGGTGCTAGGTCAGGGGGGGGACGCGGAGGAAAATTTCCGGTGGAAGGCGGGCTACCGGGAGATGAACGAGCGGTATCAAACCCTGCTCGAACGTCTCTACGCGTTCAGTCACAACGTTCAAAGAGCCGCCACTCCGTGATCC
>CAZCPK010000146.1:0-9053 GCA_964500755.1 uncultured Anaerolineales bacterium | reverse complement strand
GCGCGCAGCGCCAGCGGTGGGGAGGGGGAAACAGGGGGTGGGGCCCAAGTCATCACTGTGTTTGCCCCACATGGGGGGCACGTGATGAGCCGCAATTGAGGAAAGTGTAAACCTAACTAACCGGGAAAATGAACCATCTCGTAAATTTACCGGTAATCACCGGAAACATAGGTGTGGTGTATTCTATCTGCAAACCGAGAGCTTGGAGGTAACCGCATCAATATTCTAGAAAGTTACCTTTTAATTTCCTCTAAACATTGTAAAATAGTGGAGTCAACGTATCCACTGAGGAAGAATAGCTCATAGTCTTCATCGCGACGGGCGTCCGTCCCAACGTCGGGCTGGCCCAGGACGCGGGGTTGACGCTCAACCAGGGCATTGAGGTCGACGACCGGCTCCGGACCAGCGCGCCCGACGTCTACGCCGCCGGCGACGCCGCCCACTGCATGGGCCGGACCTGGGACATCGTCCCGCCCGCGCAGGCCCAGGCCCGGGTCGCGGCGCAGAACATGGTCGGCGGAGAGGCGCACTACGAGCAGGTCACGCCCTATACCTCCCTCAAGGTCGTGGGCATTGACGGGGACTCCATGGGTCAGACCACGGTGGATGACGAGGACAAGGACGAGATCGATTTTGTCCGCTACGCCCGACCAGAGACGCACACCTACGTCAAGGTGCTATTGCGCGACGAGGTTAATCTAACCACAGAGCACGCAGAGGGCACAGAGATTTTAAGTTCTATTATGATTTTCTACCATGATATCCGGAGAAATGCGAAAACAATTAAACACCATGCTAAATTTTTCTTAGCGCTCTCTGTGCTCTCTGCGGTAAATAGGCTTTTTTCACCAGAATCTGTGTTGCGTCTTGAAACTTCTCCCCCCCAGAAACGTAATAAGAAGTGTGAATTTCTGTGTACATTAGATCAAAGGAGTGCAACATGAACCGTACATCACGCCTGCTCACCGGACTCTTGCTCATTTTGGGCGGATTGCTCTTTCTGCTGGTCAATTTTGACGTCATTCCAGACAGGGGCTGGATCTGGGTCGGCATCTTCGGCATCGCCGGCATCGGTTTTCTGGGCTACCTGTTGCTCAATCCCTCCCACTGGTGGCCGGTGATCCCCGGCTTCACCCTGCTGGGTCTCGCCACGCTGATCGGCCTCTCGGAGTACACAGCGTTGGGCGACACCTGGGGGGCGACGATCTTCCTGGGCGCCATCGCCCTCTCGTTCTGGGTCATCTACATCTTCACGGGCGGACGGGAGTGGTGGGCGCTGATCCCCGGCGGCACCATGCTGACCATCGCCCTCATGCCCGCGCTCGACGTCTACCTCAAGGATAACGCCGTAGCCGGCGTCTTCTTCCTCGGCCTGGGCCTCACCTTTAGTTTGATCTACGTGCTCCCCTCCGGAGAGAGCCGTCAGAAGTGGGCGCTGATCCCCGGCGGCATCATGCTGGTCATGGGCGCTCTGCTGATGGCGGCTGCCGTGGAGATCATCAACTATCTCTGGCCCATCGCCCTGGTGCTCGGTGGCCTGTACCTGTTGCTCCGGGCGCTCCGCCAGCCAGCTTAATCAAATCCAACCCCAAATATAGGAGGGAAACGAATCTATTATGTCCACAGCACTCTATCGTAGCCGTGAAAACCGCGTTATCGGCGGCGTCTGCGCCGGATTGGCACGGTATCTCAGGATTGACGTCACGCTCGTCCGCATCTTCTTCGTACTGCTGGCCCTGGGTGATGGGGCCGGCGTCCTGATCTACCTCATCCTCTGGCTGATCATGCCCGACGAGGCGCAGGTGAGCCAGGCCGACCTCGGCGACAACGTCCGCACCGGCGCAGCCGAGATTCACGAACGGGCCCAACAGATGGGCCGCGAGGTCGGTGAGAGCTTCAGCGACCCGGAACAGCGGCGCAGCACCTCAATCATCATCGGCAGCGTGCTTATCGCCCTCGGCGTCTTCTTCCTGATCGAGACGCTCAACATCCCCTGGCTCTGGTGGCTGGATTTCGACGTCCTCTGGCCCCTTCTGCTGGTCGTCGGCGGCGCGGTTGTGCTCATCCGATCGCTGAGAGGAGAGTAACATGAATCAAAACGAAAAGACCTACCCTAGCGGGCTGACCTGGCCCATCTTCTTGATCGGCGTCGGCGCCATCTTGTTGCTCAACACCCTCGGATGGTTGAGCTGGGAGATCTGGTCGGTGCTGCTGCGGCTCTGGCCCGTGCTGCTCATCGCCGGTGGCATTGACCTGTTGATCGGGCGGCGCTCCGCCATCGGGCGCATCATCGCCGCCGTGCTCATCATCGCCGTGCTGGGCGGGAGCACCTGGTTTGCGCTGCGCTACCCGGACCGCCTGAGCGGGGAGGAACAGGCGCTGCAGTTTCCGCGGGAGGGCGTCGAGAGCGCCGAGATCAACGTGGAGATGGCGGTAGGCGACCTGAAGCTCGAGACACTGTCTGACACTCCAGAGCTCTTGACGGGCACCGTCAGCCTGCATCGCAGCGAGGCGCTGGAGCAGCGGTTCACGCGGGAAGACGACCGGGCCGAACTCCATCTCGTCGCCAGCGGCAGCTGGTACGGCCCCGGCGTCAACTTCGGCCCAGGGTACAGCTGGGATCTGGCCGTCAACGAGGACGTGCACCTCGATCTAAGGGCCAACTTCGCCGTCGGTCGGGCGCGTCTCGTGCTCGCCGACGCCACGGTGGAGACGTTGAAAACCGAGATGGCCATCGGCGAGACGGTGCTCGTCCTGCCCCGCGCAGGCGACTACACCGCCAGCGTCGACGGGGCTATCGGCAGTGTCGTCATTCACGTACCCGAAGGACTGGGCGTCCGGCTGCGCTCCGATGCCGGACTGGCCAGCGTCGACGTCCCGGAGGGCTACGTCAAGAGCGGCAAGACGTACCAATCCGCCAACTACGCAGAGGCCGAGCACCGGGTCGATCTCACCGTCAGCGTGGGGATCGGCAGCCTCGAGGTGCAACCGTACACGCCCTAAGGGCTCGCAAAAGTATAACTTCCCGTGCGATTTCTGGGCAACACATGTAAAAAGTGTTTTGCACTTGAAGACCACGAGCCTGAAACGCTTTCCTGGGTTTCACGTATTTGGTCAGGTCATACAGTCGGGAAGTTATTCGTTAACCAACCCTAGCCCATCGCGTTCACATTAGTCATCTATCGTAATCGCACAAGACTACGAAAGGACTTTAGCTCATGAAAAGCGGCAATCTCTTCTGGAACGCCGAGGAACAGCGCGTGCGCGCCGTCTGGCGCCTTATCGTGCAAACTGTTCTGCTCGTACTCCTGACGTTCTGCGTCAGCACCGTGGCGAGCGGCCCGCTCTTCCTCACCATGGACGTAGAAGGCACCGATCTGAACACCGTCCAGAGCGCGTCACAACAGCTCATGGCCCAGCCCGGCTTCCGCCTCGTGAACATGCTCAGCACGCTCTTTGCGACCTTCGGCAGCATCTGGCTCGCCGGACGGTTCCTGGATAAGCGCCGCTTCGCCGACTTCGGCTTCCACCTGGGAGGCGGCTGGTGGCTCGACCTGGGCTTCGGGCTGGCGCTCGGCACGCTTCTGATGGCGGCGATCTACGGCATCGAGCAAGCCGCCGGCTGGATCACCCTCACGGAGATGCAGTACGTCGATTATGGGAGGCTGAGCTTCTGGGGCGGCATTCTCTTCCAGGTCATCATCTACCTGAGCGTCGGCATCTACGAGGAGCTGCTGATGCGAGGCTACTACCTGAGGAACATCGGGGAGGGCCTCCACGGCCCCAAGGTGGCCTACCGCGTCGCCATCCTGATCGCACTGCTGATCTCCTCGGGCGTCTTCGGCCTGGCGCATCTGGGCAATCCCAACGCCGACTGGGTCAGTACGACAAATATCGCCATCGCCGGCATCTTCCTGGGTCTGGGCTACGTGCTCACCGGCGAGTTGGCCATTCCCATCGGCCTGCACATCACCTGGAACTTCTTCCAGGGCAACGTCTTCGGCTTCCCGGTCAGTGGCACAACCTCCCACGTCTCCTTTATCGCCATCGAGCAGGGTGGCCCGGCGCTGTGGACCGGCGGCGATTTCGGCCCCGAGGCCGGGCTGATCGGACTGGCGGCGATGGTCGTCGGCTCGCTGCTGACCGTGCTCTGGGTACAGGCGCGACGCGGCGAAGTGAAACTCCAGCGCTCCCTGGCGGTCTATGACCCTGCCCAGGCGCCCGGCGCGGCATCCGATGAGGCAAAGGCGGAGACAATCAACCTGGAGGAAACGGCGTAAAGCACCAGGCGTCACCTTGGCAAGCCCCCGTCGAAACTGACGGGGGCTTGCCACTGCCTGGTCACCTCACCTGGGCAAAATCCCGCCATCTAGCGCCCGCGCCCCCCACCACCTACCGGGGACGTGCGCTCGTCTTCGGGTTACACTGAGATCGTGCGAAAACGGAACTTTCTCCCGTTCATCCGCGTCGTAAGGGGGAATCCACCCAGACTTCAGGAGGTCTCAGATGCAAGCTCGCGAACAGGCCATGGCCCAGGCCAATCTATTCACGACCATGACGTTGCTCTTTCTCGTGCTGGCGGCGCTGATGGTGCTCGGCTTCTCCCTGCTCGAGTCCCCGGATTCGTCCCACGTTCTCGAAGCGCGCCAGGAGAACACGTCATCCTGGACGCTTCCGGTGGAGATGACGCCGATCCAGCCCCTGTATCCGATCTTGACCTGACCTCGCCAACAGGTCAGGTTACATCCCGCCCCTCCGATGGGTCGCAAAGCTAGCCGGCTCGAGGTACCGAAGAGAGCACGGGCGAGATAGGATAGAGAGCAAATAGGGATACACAGGATATCGAACGAGCAAAACATATCCGACGCCTCCTATTTGTCTAGGGTTTGCGCAACCGGGTCCCTCTCCCGGTTGCGCACTTATGTAGCCGGGATTCTGTGTTATCCTCTAGTGTGAAAACCGAGAGGACAAAGAGGAGACAACAGATGACAACGCTCTTTCTTGTGCGACATGGGGAAACGATCTGGAACGCGGAGCATCGGATGCAGGGATGGAAAGACTCCCCGTTGAGTGACAGGGGTAAAGCGCAGGCCAAAGCGCTGCAACAGCGCCTGGCCGACGTGCCGTTCACAGCCGTCTACGCCAGCCCGACGGGCCGCGCGCTGCAAACCGCCGAGATTCTGCTCCGCGACCGCGACGAGAGCATCACCCCGTGTCCCGAGCTGCGGGAGATTCGGCTGGGGCCATGGGAAGGGATGCGCCTGGACGACGTCAAGGCGACAGCGCCGGAGCTCTTCGAGACGTTCTGGCACGCGCCGGACCAGTACGCGCCGCCGCAGGGCGAAGCGTTCGAAGCGGTGCAGGCGCGGGCCGTGCACGCGCTCGACCACATCCTCGCCCGGCACGCGCAGGGGAACGTCCTGATCGTCTCGCACACCGTGACGCTCAAGGTGCTGCTCGCTTTCATAAAGGAGCGTCCGCTGGCGGAGATCTGGGAGCTGCCCTATCTCAAGCCCACGAGCGTGAGTATCGTCGCGGTCAACGCCGGGCACGTGGAGGTAGTTGCCGAGGGAGACGTTTCGCACTTGTCTAAAGAATTAGCGACCAGACCAACGTAAATATCAACCCGAGCAAGGAGTGAACATCATGAACAACTCAACGTCATCCTGGACGCTCAATCACTGGCTCCGCAACCATCCGGCACAAGCCATCGGGCGCATCCTGCTCGTCCTGATGCACTTCCTGCTGAACGCCGCGCTCTTCGGCGTCATCATCTGGGGACCGCTCAACGCCTCGCCGGCGGTGGCGCTGGGACTGGGCGCCGGCATCGGTCTGGCGTTCGCCGCGCTGTGGACGCATCAGCAGCTGGCCCTCGTCCGGGGGGACCGGGCCACCGCCCGCCGCCGACGCCGTCGCCTGCTGATCTCGCCCGCGCTCGCCGGGCTCATCGGACTCGTCGCCCTCGTCCAGCTCTACCAGCTCGGGGCCATCGCGCCGGTCGCCCGGGACCGCACGGCGGCCTTTGAACGACTCTGGACGCTCATGGACCGCCACTACAGCTTCTTCAACCACAAGAATCTGGATTGGGACGCCGTTTACGCGACGTACCAGCCGCAAGCTGCGGCAGCGGAGAGCGAGACGGACTATTTTCGGGCCATCGACGGTATGCTCAACGAGCTGCCCGACGGGCACACCGGTCTGCTGGCGCCCGACGTCACGTTCCAGGGTCTGCGCCTCTTCGGCTACGTGGGCGAATACGAGGGCCAGGCTGTGATCATCGCCACCGGGCCGGAGGCGGAGCGCGCCGGCATCGAGAAGGGCACCCGGCTCCTCGCCGTCGACGGCGCGCCCGTCGAGGACGTCGTCCAGACGTGGACGGAGCGCGTGCCGCCCAGCTCGACGCCCTGGCACCACCGGAAGCGCGTCTTCCTGCACCTGCTCGCCACCTTCGAGGAGACGCTGGAGGTCACCTTTGAGAATCCCGGGGGGACGCAGCAGACCGCCACGCTGACGTGGGATCCGTCCCTGCACGAGAACGGCGGCGGCGAGCGTCCGCCGGTGGTCACGCACGAGCGCCTGAACTCCGGCGTGGGCATGATCCGCATCCGCAACTTCAACGCAAGCCACGGTCTGGGCCTCGTCCGCGACTTCGACGCCGCGCTCGACGCGCTCTTCGACGCGCCGGGCATCATCATCGACGTGCGCAACAACGGCGGCGGTTTCAGCGTGCTCGCCGACCAGGTCGCGGGGCGCTTCTTCTCCGAGCCCTTCACCTACGGACGCGAGCACTACCGCACCCGCCTGCCCCAGCACGTCTGGCGCACGTCAATGGCCTACCGGGTCCGTCCGCGCGGCGAGACGTACACCGGTCCCGTGGCGGTGCTGACCAACCCGTTCACCTTCAGCAGCGCCGACACCTTCGTCGTCGCCATGGCTCACGCCGACCGCGCCCAGATCGTGGGCCGCCCCACCTCCGGCGCCTCCGGCAACCCGATCAAGGTGCGGCTGCCCGGCGGCGGCCTGGTCCGCTTCTCCACCGGCGACTTCGTCACCGAGGACGGCGTCGCGCTGGAGGGCGTCGGCACGCAGCCCGACCTCCCCGTCGCCTGGACCATCGAGGACGTTCGCCAGGAAAACGACCCCGACGTGGCAGCGGCGGAGGACTATCTGCTCTCCGTC
Organism: uncultured Anaerolineales bacterium; assembly: GCA_964500755.1. Taxonomy (GTDB): domain Bacteria; phylum Chloroflexota; class Anaerolineae; order B4-G1; family SLSP01; genus G713. The sequence goes on along the minus strand of CAZCPK010000146.1, from coordinate 1,874 downwards.
GCGTCGGGACCCTAGAAGCCACCGAAGCGCTGGATGCCACCACGCATCCGCGCCTCACGTACGCACAGGAGATAGTATGACCACAGATCACGTGATTAGTACCCAGACGCTCACCCGCCGCTTCGGGGAGACCGTCGCCGTCGACGCGCTGACGCTGGACGTGCGGCGCGGCGAGATCTTCGGGCTCCTGGGACACAACGGTGCGGGCAAGACCACCACCGTTCGCCTGCTCAACGGCGTCCTCCACCCCGACGGCGGCACGGTCCGGGTGCTGGACCGCGACCCGACCACCGAGGGCGCCCTGCTACGTCGGGAGACGGGCGTCCTGACGGAGACGCCCTCGCTCAGCGAGCGGCTGACCGGACGCGAGAATCTGACCATCACCGCAGCGCTCTACGGTGTTGAACGGCACGCCGTCGCCGAACGCGTCGAAGCGCTGCTGACGACCTTCGCCCTGGAGGAACGCGCGGACGACCTGGTCGGCGGCTACAGCAAGGGAATGAAGCAGCGTCTGGCGCTGGCCCGCGCCCTGCTCCACCGGCCCACGCTGCTCTTCCTGGACGAACCGACCGGCGGGCTCGATCCGGTCGCCGCCCGGCAGGTGCGCCGCATGATCCGGCAGCAGAGCGAGCGCGAGGCGCACACCGTCGTCCTCTGCACCCACAACCTCGCCGAGGCGCAGGAGCTTTGTGACCGCGTCGCTGTGCTGGAGCGCGGTCGGCTGGTCGCGCTGGGCACGCCGACCGAGTTGGCCCGCGACCTGGGGCACGGGGTGCAGCTCGCCATCGAGGTCGCGCCGGAGCAGGAAGACCGGGCGGCGCGCGCCCTGAAGGAGCTCTCCAGCGTCGCGGAGGTCACCACCACCGACGCCCGGCTGACCGTCAAACTTCACGAGCGCGAGGTGATCCCCGAGGTCGTCGAGACGCTGGTCGAGGCCGGCGTGCGGCTCTACGGGGTGACGCCCCAGGAGGCGACGCTGGAAGACGTCTATTTTACCTTGCACGACCACGACGAAGAGGAGATGATTGTATGAACTGGCGAGCCGTTCGCGCCCTCGTGCGCCGCGACCTATTGACCGTCTCCCGGAGCAAGGGGGTCTTATTACCCCTGATCCTCGTGCCGCTGATCCTGCTGGCTTTGATCCCGGTGGGCATTGGACGCTTCGCACCCATGTTGGCGGAGCTGCCGGGCAGCGGCTTCGACGACGTCGACGAATACTTGGAGATGATGCCCACCGGCCTACAAGAACGGCTGAGCGGCTACGATGAGCTGCAGACCATGCTCGTCTACACGTTGGTCTACCTGTTCGCGCCGCTTTATCTGATCCTGCCGTTGATGGTCTCCAGCGTCATCGCGGCGGACAGTTTCGCGGGGGAGAAGGAGCGCAAGACGCTGGAGGCGCTCGTCTACACGCCCACCACCGACCTGGAGCTCTTCCTGGGCAAGGTGCTGGCGGCGTGGACGCCGGCCCTGGCTGTCGGGCTGGGCGGTTTTGTGCTCTACGTGCTGGCGGCCAATTTCGGTGCGTGGCCCGTGATGGGCGAGATCTTTCTGCCCAACGCCATGTGGATCGCGCTGGTGCTCTGGGTCGCGCCGGCGGCAGCGGGCCTGGGCCTGAGCAGCATGGTGCTAGTCTCCTCGCGCGTCTCGACCTTCCAGGAAGCCTACCAGATCGGCGGCGTGGTGGTCGTTCCCATCCTGGCGCTGGTCTTAGGGCAGGCCACCGGCGCGCTCTACTTCAACGTCGGCGTGGTGCTGCTCATCGGTCTGGTGCTCTGGCTCATCGACGCGGGCCTGCTCTGGCTTGGCGTGCGCACCTTCCGCCGCAGCGAGATGATCGCACAGCTGTAAATCGGTCAGATTGGCAGCCAAGG
>CAZCPK010000145.1:0-9080 GCA_964500755.1 uncultured Anaerolineales bacterium | reverse complement strand
GCGCCGGTTTGAAAGACAGCAATCTCATTTTTTCCTATATTCTGTCGTATACCCTGGGTGCTGGAGGTTTGCTTATTCTTCGACGGCTGTGGATGACGGCGTCGGTGTAGGGGTAGCGGTGGGGGTGAGCGTCGGGCTGGGCGATGGCGTGGGCGTCACCGTTGGTGTTTCTCCCGTGGCGGTTGACGAAGGCGTGGGGGTGAGGGTTGGTGTCGTCGTGATCGGGGTGGTCGACGTGGGACTCGGCGTTGGCGTGGGGACGGTGCCGGTGGGGGTCGGGGTCACTGTGAGCGTCGGCGTGACCGTGAGCGTCGGCGTGACCGTGACGGTCGGTGCGGGCGTGACGGTCAGCGTTGTCGTTGGTGTGACGGTGGGCGGCGTCGCGGTGGGACTGGGAGATGGGCTTGCCGTGGGCGTGAGCGAGGGCGTGGGGGTGGGGAACCGCGTCGGCGTCGAGGTCGGCGGCACGACGATGGTAGGCGGCAGATAGATGCGTCGCCCGGCGTAGATGGTGTAGTCCTGCATGCAGTTGGCCCGGCGGATGGCGTCGATGGTGGTGCCGTACCGGACAGCCAACGAGTAAAGCGTCTCACCGGCTCGCACAAGCGTCAGACGCCAATTCGTGGGCGGACCGCAACGGTAGAGGGCGGGATCTGGCGTCGCCAGGGCCACCGGCGGCAAGTAAACGGTCGTGCCCGCCGTCAGCTCGACGCCCGTCATGCAATTAGCGCGCTGCAGAGCGAGAGGCGTCAGACGAGCCCGCCAGGCCAGCGTATAGAGCGTGTCCTGGGGTTGTACGGTATACGCGACCCAGCCCGCCGGTGGGGTGCACTGGGCGATCAACTCCGAGCGGGGCGTCGGCGATAGGGTTGGTGTGCGTTGATCAGGTGTTGGGGTGGGGGATGGGGGAAGGTGGGTCTGCGTCGGATAGAGCGTCGGACTGGGCGCACGGGATGTCCGTGTGATAGCGGGGCGGACCAGGAGCGGATCGACCTGCGCCAGCTGGAGGCTCCCCAAGACCATGCTCAGGGTCAACAACCCGACGACCAGTACGCCGGCTAAACGCCGCAAAGAGCTCTGCACCTCACTCCTCCATCTCCAGACACTCCATGAACATACTCTGATTGTAGCCCAAAGATCGGGAGAAGCCAAATGAGTTGCCGGCGTCAGAATTGCTTTAGAAATCCAGGTCGTCTGAGCCCGGGCCGCCCATGCCCGCATCCATGTCGTCCATCAGGTCGGGTACCTCTTTCTCGATCTCCTCGGGATCTTGACCGGACTCCAGGCGATCGACGACCTCCTCGAACTCCGGGCCCAGCTCGCCCGCCTCATCGCCGAGCTCTTTCATCATCTTACGCATAAAGCGTCCCATGCTCTTCGGGTCGTCCTCGTCCAGACCGGCGAAGTTGCTCGGATCGGCAAGCTCCTCCAGACGTTGATCCTCGGAGCGCAGTGCACGCACGCGGGAGACCAGACGCTGGACGTTCTCCGAACCACAGTATTTACACTGGACCTCTGCCTCTCTTGCAGCCGATATCGTGCGCCAGAAGAGAGAGAAGCGACGCCGACATTTCTCGCAGCGGTATTCGTAGATAGGCATTTTTCCCTCCTTGACGGAAATTGAATAGTCTGTCTTAATTTGTGTCTGGCAGTTCTGAAAAAGGGTGTAGCCAAAGATTCAGTACCGTACACTTTTTCGAAATACCGGCATAAGGTACACAGAGGCCCCAAAGAATACCCAGAGATACACAGTGGATCCAATAATGAGGTGCGGAACCAAGATGCTGTACGAGCCGACGTCGTACTCCTCTCCTTTCCGACCTCGCTTTCGTGCAAATAGATCGAAAGCCCTTTGTGATCTCTGTGAAAAATCTCTGTGAACCTCTGTGTCCCATATGATTTGAAGACGTGTACGGTAGTGAAGCCAAAGATAGATCTGGGTTATTGTGTTTAGACCACCACACTATCTCTCTACTGAAAGGGCTTTTTCAGTAGAGCTAAATATGGTATAGTTAGGGCTGTCTGTCGATCAGGGAGATGATGCGGGCCGCAACAATTATCAACCCGTTATCCGTGTTGTGGACCTTCAAGATCACTGTGTCGATGTCAAAAAAGAGCTGCCCTGACGAGGGAATTATAACAAAAAGAGACCGAGGTGCAACCAGATGAGTGACGCGCTAGTGCGAGATCCTTATCATATCCAACACTATCCCCTGTTGGTCGTTATCTCCGGGCCGTCCGGCGTGGGCAAGGACAGCGTGGTCCAGGGCCTGCGTCAGCGTGATTATCCGTTTCATTTCGTGGTGACGGCGACCTCTCGCCCACGGCGCCCCGCTGAAGTCGACGGCGTCGACTATATCTTTGTCACCAAGGAGGAGTTCGAGCGCATGATTCACGACGACGAGCTGCTGGAATACGCCGTCGTCTACGGTCAATACAAGGGGGTACCCAGGCAGCAGGTGCGGGAAGCGCTGAACAGCGGTCTAGACGTGGTCATGCGCCTGGACGTCCAGGGCGCTATGACCATCAAGCGCATCGTCCCTGACGCTGTGCTTATCTTTCTCAGCACCACGTCGGAGGCCGAGCTGGAGAAGCGCCTTCGCCAGCGGGGAGGGGATACTGAGGCGCAGATCCGGCGCCGCCTGGCAACTACGGAGGAAGAGTTGGCGCTGCTGGGTGAGTTCAACTACTTGGTGCATAATCCCGATCAGCAGTTGGATCTCGCCGTAGAGCGCGTGATGAGTATCATTCAGGCTGAACACTGTCGAACGCGTCCCCGAAAAGTTGTGCTATAGAGTGCCATGACGGAAAACGTCGAACCGAACGTGACGCCACGCCCTTTCCGACTGCGGTATCCTGTCTACTCAATCCGTTTGACGCCCGTCATTATCGGGGTCAATATGCTCGTTCACCTCTTTACCATGACGATGCAACGCATTGTACTCTCGGGCGGCGCTCTGATTCCCGGTTTGACCTTGCAATACGGTCAGTTGTGGCGCTTGATTACGGCGGGCTTTATCCACGCCAATCTCATGCACATCGGCTTTAACATGTACGCGCTCTATGTCTTCGGTAGCCAGGTTGAACGGCTCTTCGGCGCCGGGCGCTTTCTGTTGATCTATCTGCTGGCATTGGTGGGAGGAAGCGCCACGGTCGTTCTCCTGAGCCCTCTCGATTCACTCACCGTCGGCGCCTCCGGGGCGATTCTGGGGCTACTGGGCGCATCGATCGCCTATTTCTGGCGGTATCGAGAGCGGATTGGCGGCGCCAAGGCGCGCCTCGCCCGCCTCGCTCAGACTGCCGCCATCAATCTTGGGGTGGGCTTGTTGCCTCAGGTCAGCCTCTGGGGCCATTTCGGCGGGACGCTGGTCGGTCTCTTGGTCGGCCTGGCGCTCGTTCCGCGCTATGAGTTGGTCCCGACACCGACTCCCCACCTGCAGCAGAAGCGTATCGACCCCAACGCCTGGCTCTGGACTCTGTTGATTTGTGTATTCCTCGCGCTGCTCCTCATCCTGGCGGTCGTTCTACGTGGCTGAGAGGGAATTCTTAACGAGCAAGAGGTAATCCTATGCGGTCCCCTTTGGATCTGAGAATCGGTGATGTCGTGGAACTGCGTAAGCCGCATCCGTGCGGTGGTTACACTTGGCGGATTGAACGGGTGGGCGCGGATGTCGGCGCCGAGTGCCTGACGTGTGGACGTTACGTTATGCTGCCGCGACACCGTTTCGAGGCGAGCATCAAGCGTTTCGTTGAGCGAGCAGAAGATTCCTTCGCCGAGTAGCGGGGACTAGTCGTCATGAAGCGATTTCTCTTTGTCTTTTCGGATACCGGTGGGGGACACCGCTCGGCTGCTCGGGCCGTACAAGCTGAGATGGTGCGTCAGTACGGCGCCAACGTCGAGGTAAAACTCGTTGATTTCTTCAAGGCCGTGGAGCGCTGGCCTTTCCCCCGGGTGCCCTACTGGTATCCCAAGATGGTCAAACTGGGCGGCGTTCCCTGGGCCATGGGCTTCTGGCTGACCAACAGCCGGCCCTTGTCGCGATTTTGCACACGCCTCACCTGGCCCTACGTCGTTTCGGAGTTCAACCAGATGTTGCGAGAGAATCCCGCCGACGTCATCGTCTCCTTTCATCCCGTGGTCAACGATGCGTTGCACCTGGCCCAGGAGCGGCTGGGTCTGGACACGCCCCTAATGACGGTGGCGCAGGATCTCGTTACGATCCACGTCTCGACCTTCGCGCCTGGATACGATCTCTATATCGTGCCGACGCAGCAGGCGCGCTGCCGGGCGATTCGCGCCGGCGTCCCATCGCAACTTGTTAAGGCGATGGGGGTTCCGACGCGGCGGGATTTTGCGCGAGTGATGTATGTAGACCAGAAGCAGGCCCGGGCTGAGCTTGGTTTGCCCCGACAGGGCTATAGCGTGCTGTTTATCGGCGGCGGCGAGGGCATGGGACCGCTGAACGCCGTCATCACCGCGGTTTTGCAACACGGTCGATTACAACAACTCCCGGAGCCCCTGCAGCTGGTGGTCGTCACCGGTCGCAATCAGACGCTCTACCGGCGGCTTTCCAACGTCCGCTCGTCCGTTCCTCTATCCGTGCAGGGCTTCGTCGACGACCTGGGGCTGTGGATGCGAGCCGCCGACGTCATCGTGACCAAAGCGGGACCGAACACTCTCTCGGAATCGTTTATCGCTGGTCGGCCCGTGGTGCTCTACAACGCCATTCCTGGTCAGGAGACGGGGAACGTGCAGTATGTGGTGGAAAACGAGGCTGGCGTCTGGGCGCCCCGTCCGGCGAAGGCCGCTGCCGCCCTCGAGACGTTGCTCAAAGATAGCGAACGGCGGGCTTATATGACCCGTCAGGCGCGTAAACTGGCGCGCCCCCACGCCGCCAGGAAAATCGCCCAGCAGATATGGTCGCTCTAGCCCGGCGCCCCTTCTGGCGCTGCTTCTGGTGAGACGCCGCCATTCGGGTTGACGGGAAGAGGGCGCGCACGCCTGAATAAATACGCTCGATAATGGTCTGAAAGAAGGTCCTTATCGAGCGGTGTGCTGTAACGTCAGAAGGGAATTTGTGGATTTGATCTGGACCCGTGTCAGCGTCGCAAGGGTTCACCATCGAAGCCGAGGTTTTAGAGTAACTACAAAGAAAAGCGGGGCTGCGCTTCTAAGCTGTGGCGGCTTAGCGCAACCCCACTAACCAGCACTTTAACACCACAAATATTTAGTAGTGCCCAGTGCTTTGGTGCCGAGGGTCGGAATCGAACCGACGACACATGGATTTTCAGTCCACTGCTCTACCGGGCTGAGCTACCTCGGCGACACGACCGTTATTGTAGCCGAAGGGCTGAAATTGTCAAGCTTCTGTGTCGCGTAGATGGACGTCCATAGCGGCTGCGACGTCCCGCGCGTCGGCGATGGCGGGCGCCAAAAGATCGGCGCCGCGCACGATATCTCCGGCGGCGAAGACGCCCTCCAGGTTGGTGCGACCCGTGTGTTCATCGTCAACCTTGATCGTGCCCCAGCGCTCTGTCTCCACACCCAGGGTTTCGACGAAGTCCTCCTCCGGTTTGTAACCAAAGGCCAGGATCACCGTATCGGCCTCAAGGGTGAATTCGGAATCCTCGATGGGTACAGGGCGGCAGCGTCCGCTGGCGTCGGGCTCGCAGAGCTCCATCCGCTGGTAGGTGACGGCCCGCACGTGACCGTCGTCGTCGCCCAGGTACGCCGTCGGGCTGACCTGCCAGACGAAGTCGGCGCCCTCTTCGCGGGCGTGGCGGAATTCTTCACGACAGCAGGGCATCTCCTGTTCGCTGCGCCGATAATAACAGGTCACCTCGGTGACCTCCGGAAGCCGCAGCGCGGTACGCAGGCAGTCCATAGCGGTGTTGCCGCTACCCAGCACGTGGACCCGGGGCCCAACGTCCAGCGGCTCCTGCCACGCCGCTTGAAGCGTCTCCGAGGGCATATTGGCCCGGCAGAGGAACTCGGTGGCCTCCATAACGCCCTCCAGATTCTCTCCCGGGGTGCCAGGGCGGAAATCGGTCTTGGCGCCGGCCCCGATGAAGACGGCGTCGTAGTCGGTGTGCAGTTCCGCGAAAGAGACGTCGGTTCCCACCTCGGTCTCGCATTTGAATAGGACCCCCAGAGATTCCAGCTGTTCTAGTTTCGCTTTCACGATGTCCATATCGAGCTTGAAGCGCGGAATACCGTAGGTGAGCAGGCCACCGGGCAGTTTCTCGCGCTCGTATACGACGACGCTGTGCCCGAAGCGGGTCAGGATCTCCGCAACGGTAAGGCCGGCGGGCCCGGCGCCAATGACGGCGACGCGCTTGCCGGTCGACGGCGCCAAGTCGACGTCGGGATATCCTTCGTGGGTGCGGCGGTGGGTGGTGACGAAGGCTTCCAGACGCCGCGTATCGATAGGTTTGTCCACCTTGCCTAACGTGCACGCGCTGTGACAGAAGCGCTGGGGGCAGAGCCGCCCGCAGAACTCGGGCAGCGTGCTCGTTTTGTGGTAGACGTCCGCCGCTGCTGTGACGTTCCCGGCCTCCAGGTAGCCCAATGCGCGAGGAATGTCGTTATCGAGCGGGCAGGCTTCCTGACAGGGAGCGTTGGGACAGTGTAGGCAGCGCGCCGCCTCGGCCATGGCCTCTTCCATAGTGTGCAGAATCAGGAGCTCCTCGAAATCTTTAACCCGCTCCTCCGGGGGACGTTCCCCCGCGTGGACGGGAGGCAGCTGCATACGCGCCTTGCGATCGATGTTAAATTTGTGTGTGCTCATATCGTCCTCCTGCTAGGCCTTGGCTCCCTGGATGATGGTGATGCCCCGGCTCGCGCCGATGCGCGTCGCGCCGGCCTCGATCATAGCGATTGCCTCATCGTAGGTGTGGATGCCGCCGGCTGCCTTGACGCCCAGCTCCGGTCCGACGGTCTCACGCATCAGTTTCACGTCTTCGACCGTCGCGCCGCCGCCCGCAAAGCCGGTCGAGGTCTTTACGAAGTCGGCGCCGGCTCGCTGGGCCAGGGTGCAGGCGGTCACTTTCTCGTCGTCCGTTAACAAGAATGCCTCGATAATAACTTTCAGCAGCGCACCATGCGCGTGACAGAGTGCGGCCAAGGCCCGGATGTCGTTCTCCACCACAGCGTGGTCGCCGGCCTTGAGGCGTCCGATGGGGAGGACCATGTCGAGCTCGGTCGCCCCTTGCGCTATAGCAACTTCGGCTTCACAGATCTTCGCTGCGGTGGTGGTGGCGCCCAGAGGAAAGCCGATGACGGTACAGACCTCAACGTCGCTGCCCTTTAGAGCCTCCCCGGCCAGGGGAACGTAGCTCGGATTGATGCAGACGGCGCCAAACCCGTGGTCTCGCGCCTCCGCACACAGCTTGCGGATCTGGGCGGGCGTGGCCTCGGGCTTTAGTTGTGTGTGGTCAATCATCTGTGCCAACGTTGTACGTTTCATAGTGCGTCCTCCTAAATCGGTCAGGGTGATAGGCTATCAAAACTTATAGTCGGGAAATCCCCCCAACTTTTCCAGCGGCCAGTATCGGAAGATGGCTTTGCCGATGATACGCTCTTTCGATATCGCTCCCCAGCTGTGGGAATCGCTGGAATTGTTGCGGTTATCGCCGAGCACGACGTATTCGTCGGCGCCTAACTGCCAGCTAAAGGAGTAGTCGAGAGGGGCGCTGACGTAAGGCTCGTTAAGTGCTCGTCCGTTAATCCAGATACGACCGTCGTGGGCCTCCACGTACTCGCCCGGAAGGCCGATGATCCGTTTTATCAGAGGGGTACTGTTTTGAGCGTCCGCCGGTCTGATCACCACGATGTCGCCCCGTTCCGGATGGTGTAACCAATAGCTCGTCTTGCTGATAATGATCTGTTGGCCTTCCGAGAGCGTGGGCTGCATGCTGACCGACACTACAAGGTAGCGTCCCGTCAGCCCGTTGAGCGCTGTGTAGAAGAGCGCCGTCAAGAGCAACACCTCTAGCATGTCACGTAGAAGTGTATTTGCGTTCACACCGCGCTGGTGGGAAGGGGGTGTCAGTGTCTTTCGAATCGCCACAATGTTGTTCTTGACTATGCTACAAATTCCTGTTAACAACTATTTGGCTGCCCTGAAAAAGGTGCAGCGTGAATATGAGAATATGATAACCGGGCCGATATGCGCTCTCTCGCGTGCTTGTATGTCGTTCAGAGGCTATGTGGATGAGACGATCATGCTGGGCTCGATAGGGATGTCGAGTTCTGTGTGGACGGCGTCTGCGACGGTAGTAGGATCTTGCTTGAGAGACCAACTTACTGATTTGCTTCAAGCTCCGGATAGTTGTAGTGTGGTGTGGGGCCCCAGCATTCGATGGGCCAGTAACAGAAGACGGCTTTTCCGACGATGTTTGCGCTGGGCAGGAGCCCCCAGGAGTGGGAGTCGCTGGAGTTGTTGCGGTTGTCGCCCAATACAAAATAGGTATCTCCCTCTACTTGCCACGACTTCTGATATGTCGGGGGACCGCTGATATAAGGCTCGTTAAGGGCAATCCCGTTCACCCACACTCGCCCATCCCGCACCTCAATGGTGTCTCCGGGTAGTCCGATGATGCGCTTGATGTAGGGGATGGAATTTTGGTTCTTGGGAGGGCGTAATACCACGACGTCCCCACGTTCGGGCTCGTGGAGCCAATAGCTGACCTTGCTGGCGATAAGATATTGCCCGTCATGTAGGCTGGGTTCCATGCTTTGACCATGGACCTTGTAACGTCCGGTTAGCGTGTTGATGACCAGGAAGATAATGACGGCAAGAAGTAGCGTCTCCAGCAGATCCTGGAGCCAGGAGCGGATGCCAAACGACTTACTCAGAGACGGCGACACCTCTTCCGTGGCCTGTGGCGCCTGAGAGGCGGTATCCAGCGTCACGTCTGACGTTTCTATGGTATCGATAAATTCCTCACTCAACTTTAAACCTCCCCTACTGTATCGCTATGCATTATAGTAGAATTTACCCGCTGATGCAACTCAATGTCTTAGAGGGATTTCGAAGCAAATCGATTACCGAAACCGCCCTCGCCACCCCAGAACGTGC
>CAZCPK010000144.1:7459-9127 GCA_964500755.1 uncultured Anaerolineales bacterium | reverse complement strand
GCATCCGTCACCAGCCTTCCACGCGATAGGAGGCGACCGCCGTCCCCTGGAGAAAGTCGGCGCCGGGGATGGGGAAGAGTGCCGCGATGCCGCGGGCCCAGTTGGGCGCGCGCCAGGCCACGCGGACCGTGACGACGTCGCCCGGCCCGGATCCGGCGTTGACGACGTACAGGGTGTACTCGCCATAGGAAAACTCCTGGGCCAGGGCGCTGCCGGTCTGCACCGCCATGCCGGCCCGCGCGCCGGGGCCGCCCTGTACCACCGAAGCCGCCCGCGCCGAACGTTGGGCGATGGTGTTGGCGCTGGTCGCTACCCAGGACGTCATGGCCAGCGTCACTATACTGGCGATCAAGAGCAAGACCACCGGCACCACAAAGGCGAGCTCGTCCATGTTGCCCCGGCGATCCTTGAGCCACCGTCTGATGTTAAGCATGCGTCTCCCTCCTACGTAATGGTTTCTCCGATTCTGCGCTGCAGGAAGTCCGTCGACAGCGCGTGGGGGTCGTGTTGTCCAACGCGCCACGCCTCCGACTTCTCAGCGTGACGCGCAAAGTAGAGGTGGAGACGCTTCTTCATCTCCAGGATCTGCAGCACCAGCCTGTCGAGATAGGCTGCGGCTGTTTCCTCAGACTCGAAACTGGGGCTGAGTTGTTCGGCGGTCGCGATTTCCCCCCGCTCATTCTTGTACTCAACGACGACAACGACACGCGGATCGGGGAACAATTCGGGATCGACCTCATCCAGCCCTAGCCCCAACCTGGGGGCAGTCTGGAGTTTGGCTAACTGTTGCGCAGTTAGTCGGCTTGAGCCACTGTCTAAACTGAGCCGCTCGTTATTCATAAGCTAGCAACCACTCCTTTGCGTGGAGGTTGTTACGTTTTAGATAGGAGAGGCGGGGGGAAGCGCCCGGCCCCCGCCTCCTAACGGTTCAGTAGGCGTTGGCGACCTGCGTGAACCACTCCGCAATCGAACTGCCCAGCGCCTTGAGCGCGGCCAGAACAGCCAGGATCAGGATGGCGGCCATGACCGCGCGTTCCTCCATGACCCCGCGCCGGTCTTGCAGCCACAAGGTGACGTGGGTGTAGTAGCGCAGTACACTGTTTCGCAGTTTCATGATATACCTCTAGGTGAATGGGTGAAGAGTAAGTAGCCGATATGCAGCCACGCCGCCAGGGCTCCCGGGCCGAGCGCCGGTAGCGGGCCTGTTCCTCTCGCGATCCGGTAGGCAACGGAGCCCAGGATCAGCGAGGCCAACCACAAAAGCAACCAGGTCGTCGTCGGCCAGAGCAGCCAGAGCGCGCCGAAGAGTTTGGCGTCGGCGCCGCCCAGGCCACCCATAGCCCACAGGATCTGTAAAGCGGCAAAGCCCATCAAGCCCCACATCAGCGGGCGCCAGGCCTGAAATCGCCAGGCTTGCCCACTGCGCCAGAGGAGGGCGCCGCCTAACATGGACAGCGTCACCCAGTTGGGCGCTTGGCGCGCGCGCAGGTCGTAATAGCCCGCGACGCTGGCCAGCAGGGCAACGCCAAGATGTACGCTTAACGTCAGGCCGCCCACCGGGGCCTCCAATACGGCCAGAGCCAGATCCACAGCCCCACAACGGGAGGGATGATGGCCAGACAGGCGCTAAAGACGGGTGGTTGGCGGGCCAGACCGGCCGGGATTCCG
>CAZCPK010000144.1:0-7359 GCA_964500755.1 uncultured Anaerolineales bacterium | reverse complement strand
GCGATGGTCGCGGCCGTGAAGGGCAGGAAGAAGAAGACGCCTAGCGGGAGGACGAGCTTGTTCTCCAGCTGGTCGGCCTCCGTCCGCGCTTCGCCCAGGAAACGCATGGCCATGCCTTTGGCCAGCAGCGTCATCGTCTCCGGCCCGGAAACCCCGCGCCGGTGGACGATCTCCAGCTGGGAGATCAGGGAGAGCAGCGTCTTGGAGCCCCACTGCTGGGCCAACTGCTTGAGCGTCCCCGCTTGCCCGTTGGGCCGCGACCAGAGGGCGCCTTTCTTGACGCGCGCCTCGGTCAGCAACGTGGCGAAGACGCGCCCCACCATGGACCGGCTCTGGGTCAACCGCTCCAGGGCGTTGGTCAGGCCCACGCCGGTGGCCGTCTCCGCGGCCAGGACCTGCAGCATCTCCGGTAACTGCCGGTGGAACTGGTTGCGCGCTGCGTCGGCCTGAGATTTCAGCCACATATACGGCAGGTAGAAGCCCGCCAGGCCGAGCACCAGCCCCGGGACCCCCAGAAGCAGGAGACCGACGATCATCCCCAAGATCGTCGCCAACACAGTGTAACCGAGCAGCTCCTCGTGAGTCGCGGTCACGCCGACCAGTTCAGCCCAGCGCAACTCGGTCTCGAAGTCGGGCAGCAGCCGGTCGGCGATCTCCACGCGCCGCGCGACGCGCGCCGCCGTCGAGTCCGGTTGCGCCTGCGGCCGGGTCAATTGCTCCAGCAGGCGGCGCCGCCGGGAGCGGCCCACGCGGGCGTAGTAGAGCACGCGCGAGAGCAGGAGGGCGGCGCCCATTCCGGTGCCACCGGCGATAAGCAACAGTAGCAGAGTATTCATGCGTATTCCTCTCCTGGGGCTGTCCAACCCTCCGGAACAGCCAGCTCGTCCGTGAGGCCCAGCAGATAGTCGGTGCTGGTCTGCAAGGCGACGGCCAGGCGCGCGACGGTGGTCCCCCGGGTATGCGGGCGCGCGTTGCGCTCCAGCCGATAAATGTGGTGGGTCGTCAGGCCCGTAAGCCGGGCGAGCTTATCGGCCGACAACTGGCGCAGGTGCCGTAGCGCGCGCAGCCGAGTGCCCCGGAAACGGATTGGCGGTTTCTCGCTCATAACATCACCTTCTCAAGCAGGCGGTGAATGTACCAATAGCCGAAGCCCATCAACAAGACGCTGCCCGCCAGGAGCGCCTGGCCCAGCGGGGTGGTGTAGGCCTCGCGCATCAGGGGATCGCTCAACATGCTGCCGAAGATCAACGCCAGCACGATGGCGATCATGTTCATGGTGCTCTTGCCGGATTGCGCCTGGCTGTTGATGCGCAGGCGGATCCCCAGGATGTCGATGAGGGTGTCGCCCAGCGTCTCGAAGGTCTCCGCGAAGCGGGTGCCGCCGGTCTGCTTGAGGCGGCCCAGGGTGAAGTAGAGCATCGCCAGCGTCGAGCTGAGCGCTTGCGCGCGCTCCTCCGCCATCCGCCAGCCCCGATCCCCGTGCCGCCGCACGTCCAGAAGCGTGCGCTGCAGCTCGGCGGCCAGGAGCTCGCAGTCGGAGACGCGCAGATTGGCCTCGGCCTCCTCGAGGGCCTCGAGGGGGTTCGCGGTGAATTGGGTCAAAGACCGCAGATCGGTCACCAGGGAGAGCAGATCTTCTTCAACCTGATTCTTGGCCTGGCGCCAGGTGTTCTGGGCCAGCTGCTGCGGTATCCAGTAGACCAACAGAGCCACCGCTGCCGTTAACGGGAGCGGCAGATTGAACAGCAGGCCCAGGCAGCATCCTCCAATTGCTAACAAGACCTGCAGTCGCCGCTGCACCTGCCGGGCGTTCTCCAGGGTGGGGGCGATATTGAAGCGCCGCAGCCACAGGTGCGCCCGATAGTGCGCGTCGTACGTCTGCGCCCGGGTGGCGTCCGCGACGGCTTGCTGAATGCCCGTCTCCATGCCCAGCAGTTGCCGCAGGCGCTGGACGTTGTCGTTGAGATACCGGCGGTTGCCCCATAGAAGCACCAGGACGGTAAACACGGCCCCGCCGACCAGAAGGGCCAGGGTAAAGGCACTCATGTGTGGGTCCTCCGTTGTTGAATCTCGCCTACGCGTTCAAAGCCCGGCGCAAAGATGGGGTGGAACTGCACGTCGCCGCCCTGCAGTTCCGGCGCGATCTCCCAGACGCCGTGCACGCGCCGCACCCCTTGATCATCAAAGTGCAGCTGGACGTAGAGATCGACGGCCTGCACGAAGAGGCTCTTGGCGGGGGCGAAGCGCACCTGGGCGTCGGCGAACATGATGACGGCCAGGCGGTGGACCGCGGCCGCGGGGCTCTCGGCGTGGAAGGTGGTCAGACCGGGATGGTCCGACATCTGCGCGCGGAAGAGGGCCAGCGCCGGGCGGCCGGTGCGCACCTCGCCGACGATCAGACGGTCCGGCGCCATGCGCAGGGCGTCGTCCACGCCGTGGGCGATGGTGTAGGGCGGCACGTCGGAGCCGGGCGGCACCGGGCGCGCCTCGATGTCCTGCACGTGCGGTTTGTTCAGGAAGATCTCCGTGGGATCCTCGATCTTCACGATGCGCTCGTGATCCGGCAGGTAGTCGCAGAGCGCGGAGAGGAAGGTGGTCTTGCCGGTGGACGTCCCGCCGCCGATCATGACGCGCAGGTTATTCCGGACCGCTGCACCCAGGGCCCCCAGGAGCTCCCAGGTGGCCATCTGCCAGGCCACGAGCTGCTCAGGTTCGGGCGCTTGCGGCTCGTAGAGGCGCAGGTTGAGGGTGGGGTAGGGGCCGCCGGTGAGCACCGGGTGCAGGAACTTGAGGCGCCCGCCGCCCGGATTGTGCTGCGTCGGCAGCAGCCGGGCATCGACGGAGGGCGTGGCCTCGTTGAGCGCCTTGCTCTGCGGGCCCAGCAGCGCGTCGGTGACGCGCCAGGCTTCGTTCGGCGTCACTTGCAGCTCCGCCAGGGGTTCAAACGCTTTTCCCTGCTTGCGCCGCACGAAGACCTGGCCCGCGCTGGTCAACACGATCTCCTGCAGGTCGGTGCGCTCCGGGGGCAGGAGTTGATCCAGGAAGCCGTAGCCGGACAACTCGCTGAGCACGCGTTTCTTCAGGCGCAGCAGGGCGTTCATGGGCACCGCGAGGCCCTGGTCCTGGATCAGGGTCTGCAGCACCTGCCCGGCAATCCGTAAACCTTCCGAGTCCTCGGGCTTGAAGACGCCGTGCTCCCGTAGGATGACGTGGGTTGCCGCGTCGATAAGCTGGCGCTCGACGTCCGCGGCCAGCCGATGACCTTGTCGCTGTCTGAGTTTGCGATACGTGCTGCTCATAGGCGCACCTTCACCGGGCCCAGGCGCAGCACGCGGCGGTGGGCGTGGTTGTCGCCGGGGTTGTCCGCCGCGGGCACCAGCGTCTGGGCCAGCGCCTGGATCCCCCGGCGGTAGGGGTCCGGGGTCTCCGGAAAGGTGAGGGGCAGTTCCCCCTGGTTCTGCGCGTTGCGCACGGCGGGTTCGTCGGGCAGGACCGTGATGATGGGCGGCATCCGGCCCTGATCGCGCTGCCGCAGGACCTCGTTGCCGTCGTGGTGAAAGTCGTCGGGGCGGATGTTGTCCTCGCGCGCGTTGACGCGGTTCATGACCAGGTAGACGCGCTCGCGGGAGAGGTTGTGCTGCCCGGCCATCTCCACGAAGAGCAGTTTGAGCGTCTCGAGGGTCCACAGGAGGTCCACCGTGGTCGGCCGGACGACCAGCAGGAGGAAGTTGGCGTTCATCAGCGCCTGGAGGCCGAACTCGCTGCGGGGATCGGCGGGGATGTCCAGGACGATGGCGGCGTAGTCGTCGGACTTGGCCGTCTGGACCAGGGCGTGGATGCTGTTCGGCTCGGCGTAGGGTCGCCGGTTGAGCCGGTCCGCCACGTCGTTGGAGGTGGGCGAGAGGGCGATGTCCAGGCTGCCCTTATGCTGCAGGATGCTGCGGAAGGTGGTCAGGTCCGGCTGCGGCTCCGCGTAGAAGAGCGCGGCGTTGGGCGTCGCGGGGAGGGCGAAGTAGGCCGCCAGCGCGCCGGGCACGTCCAGGTCCAGGATAAGCGTGCGCAGCCCTGAGAGTGAGAGCTGCACCGCCAGGTTGCTGGCAACGGTCGATTTGCCCGTGCCGCCCTTGCCGATGACGGCGATGGTGCGCGTGCCCATGATCTCGGGCGCTGCGCCCCGGGGTAGCTGCGGCACCGCGCCGGTGCGCAGCCCCTGGTTCAGCGCGCGTCCGGCCTGCACCTTGGCCGCCACCCGTTCCGCGATGGCCGCGTACTCCAGCGGCGGTTGGCAGACGTCCGTGACGACGCCCACCTGCCGGAGCATAGGCTCGGCCTGCTCCCACGCGCTGGGCAGCAGCACGATCACGACGATGTTCGCCAGCGTGTCCAGAAAACGGCCCAATGTCTGGGGGTCGGGCGCCAATTCCGCATGGAGGATGAGCGCATCCGGGGCGCTGTACTGCAGGCGCTGCTGCAGGTCTTCCCAGGAGGCGGCGATATTGGCGATGGTGAAGCGCCGGCTGTCGAAGGCGGGCACCATCTCCCGCGTGACGCGGTCGATGGGGGAACCGGCCAGCATCACTTTGATATTTTGCGTGTGCATGGGCATAAGTCCTCTCGTTAAGGGGTCTCGGTTGCGGGCTCGACGGTGGGGGTGGACGTGGGTGCCGGCTCCGGCTCGATTTCCGTAGTCTCTTCTTCCTCCACTGTAGTAGTTTCTGTCAGGACAGGTGTGATGGTGATGACTTCTCCGGCAGCGACGGGGTGCGTCTGCGTCAGGACCGGCTCCGGCGTCGGGAAGAGCCAGGCCAGTTCCACGCCGGTGGTCGGCGCCGCCGGTTGCGCCGTCTGCGGCTCTAGCACCAGGTGCAGGCCGCCCAACTTGTCCAGCAGGGCCAGCGCCTCGGCTGCGCCGATCTTGGTCGTCGCGGTGAAGACCTCTCCCGCGGCGTCAGGGAGCTGCACCTGGGTTTCGAAGGGGCTGTCGCTGGGGACGGCCAGCAGCACGATGCCCTCCTCCTCGCGGCGGGTAAAGGTGGCTCTACTGCCGCCTCCAGCATCGCCGCCGAGGGCAATGGCGCCCCCGGTGACCTCCGCGGCCCCGCTGTCCGGCTCCTGGTAGATAAAGTCGTAACTCACCTTGAGCACGCGCAGGCCTGCCAGGACCCGCCGCGCGCGCTCGTCCCGCGCGTCCACCATGACCACCGAGACGCGATCGTCGGGCTGCAGGAGGCCCAGCACCCCCTGACTGTCGGTGACCTTGACGGCGACGGCGCGCTCGTTGGGCGCCAGGATCTCGGCCTGGCTGGGCTGGGCGGCGAAGACGGCGCGGGTGAGCTGGTCGCCCTGTAGACGCCCGCTGCGCAGCTGGCGGCCGATGAGCGTCTGGGTCTCCGAGTAGACGCCGGTCTGCGCGCCCGAGGCGTGGATGACGGTCTCCGCCAGGTCGGTCGCCTGCAGGCGCGTGCCCGCCGGTAAGTCGCGCGTGGCGACGACGACGGTGGCCTTGCGCTCCAGGCGGGCGAAGAAGAGAAAGACCGCCCCGGCTACGATGAGTGCGATACCTCCGATGATGATCCAACGACGCTGCATGGATTTTACCTCCTCTAGATGGTCTCTTCCCAGACAAAAGTCATGCCGTTGCGTATCAGGTTAGTGGGGATTCGACGTCGTGCGGTAGTAGTAGCGGTCGGCGGCGCGGACGTAGCCGCGCCAGGGTGTGGGCTCGTCATCCTGCTGCAGGTGGCCCACGCCGACCGCGTCACACGAGGTCACGTGCTGGCCCGCCACGTCCCAGCCCCACAGGACCACCGCGACGTTCTCGGCGGTGGGAGAGAGGCTGGCATCGTCGACCCAGACGCGGCCCTCGGCGTGCGCGTATCCGCCGCCCAAATCTTCTATCTGCTCGGCGTAGGCGCGCACGTAAGGGTACTCGCGATAGGCGGGATTGGCGTCCAGGGTGAGGCTGTAGTCCGTCACTTCTTCGCCGGGCTGCAGGTCGCAGAGCGTGATCTTGAAACAGGCGCCGTCATCCGCCGGGATATAGCGCCGCGCGGCGGTGGCGGCGACCTCCCGGATATCACCCAGCGTGGTGGTGATGACGCCGCGGACCCAGACGTCCTCGAGGGCGTGCTCCGCGGCGTAGACGCCGCCCACGATGTAGGTGCAGAAGTCGTCGGGGTAGACGTAGACGTGGTCCAGCGGATGCTCAAATGGGGGGATGGGCTGCGGGGTGGGGGTCGGCGTGGGCGTCACGACGATGAAGTGGACCTCCGCAGCGCCCGTCTCCCAGTTGTCGACGGTGATCTCGTCTACCATTTCCCCTGCGGTCAGTTCCGGGTTGTCCGCCGGGGTCGACCAGCCCCACAGGAGTTGATGCGTCAGACGGCGGATCCGGGCGAAAAACCGACGTCCCAGGCTGCCCGTCTCGCGCTCCAGCGTGGCGCAATCTGAGCAGGTTTGCTCGGCTTCGGCAGCGCCTACCGCAATTTCTTCCACAGCGACGGGCGTGCCCTGGGGATCCACGACGTGGACCTGCACGTACGGCGTGGGGGTGGGGGTCGGGGTCGGCGTGGCGATGACGAAGGTCGCCGACTCGGCCTCTCGGATGGGCGCCCGCCACCCGGCGTACACCTTGCTTCCATTGAGCCAGCAGTAGCCCGGGGCGCCGCGGGCGCTGATGTCACTCTCGCTCCACAGGATGACGTCGTCAGCGGCCAAGTCCACGTAGGCGCCGTGATGGTTTTGCCCCGGCAGGGAAGGCGCGGGTGGCGCCGCGCTGTGCGTGGCGTGCGTGCCCCACGGCGCTTCGCTGACCGTATTCAGCCAGCCAAAGTAACTCTCCCACGCTGCCCCACCCATCGGGCGGGGGACGGGCGTCCCCTCCGGATTGCGGACGGCGACGGTGACGGTGGGGCGCCGCTGATAGACCTGCAGATACTGCACGGTGAAGGTTTGCCATTGGCCCATGCCGTGCGTCCGTTTGATGTGCCCGATGTGGAAGGAGACCGGGTACTCGTTTTGCGGGATGGTCTGCGTGCGAACGTGCTCGCAGTGATGGCCGTTGGGGTCACAGCGGTAGTGGCGGGCCGTGCGTGTCGCGGCCTCGTACTCCACCGCCACCACGAACCACTTGTCGATCTCCTTGCCGCTGAGCCCATCGCCCTGCATGCCGGCAATCCGACTGAAGATCCCTACGCGGCTCCCCAGCACGTTCGGGCAATACGCCGGGTGCTCATAGTAGCGTCCGGCGTAGGGCAGCGTCCCAAAGTAAAAACCCATGCCCCAGCCTGCAAACTCCCGCGTCCACTTGATCTTCCATCGGGCATAAAAATCGACGCCTTCGGGCGGCAGGACGCTGTT
>CAZCPK010000143.1:2659-9209 GCA_964500755.1 uncultured Anaerolineales bacterium | reverse complement strand
CCCGTCTTGGCGTCGCCGTGCAGCGTGGGCGTGACGACGGAGATCATCCCCGCCTTATTGACCAGGGGGAAATAAAGATAGCTGGTCTTGTGGGGAGCGTCGAGCGTAAATGTTCCCCGTTTATCGACAAAGCGCCAGACTTGTATCTGTTGATGCTTATCCATCGAAGACTCCTCTGAAAATCGTCAGGTGGTCACTTGGTCACTTGGTCGCCTGATCGTATAGCTCCTTCAACGCGCGCTCCCGGCTCCAGTCCCGGGGGCGCCGAGCGAAAAACCAATTTATTGTTACGTGTATCGTGATAACGTAACCCTTGCATTGAAAGTGTCAAGCTAACACCTTGAGATTCTGAACCATCCCGAGCGAATTAAGCGGATCGCTCTTATTAACGAGACTGCACAACCAGCCCTAGAATGTTCGTAGTGAGCCACGCAGCGCAGCGAAGTGGCGTTGAAACGGCACTCCACTCCGTTTCGTGCCTGACTACGAGCCTAATTTACTTGGTGATAGAAATAGTTTTCATCTCTTGCAGCGTTCCTAACAAGAGCGAAGCGGATTACCCGATTCGCTAAACCCGTTGCGGTTCAGAGCCACAACTTATTACGCGAAACATATCTCCATGCTATCGACCTGCCCGGCGCGGACCAGGGCGGCGTAGGGCGGCCCCACGCTGCCTTGATTTAGCGTCACGGTTTCACCGTCGGCTGTCTCCAAAACCACGCTACGGGGTGAAACGCCGCCGTCGCCAAAGGTGTCCTTGCGCCCGGGATTGTGATAGACCACGGTCGTCCCTCCCAGGAAGGTGAAGCGCACCTGGTCACGGGCGTCGAAGAGCCAGCCGGGCAACACCGGTCTGAGCGTCAGATGTAACGTGCCGTCCTGTAGATGAAACGGCTGCTTCCCCACCATCAGCAAGTGCCAGATACTCAAGAACTCGGCGGTCGAGCCGCTGAGCCGCGCGACAAAGCCCCGCCCGTGCAACCGGACGTCGGGATGGGCGCAGCTGACGATAAACGAGGAGTTCTCCAGCGGGCTGCGTCCGTAGGTCGCCGGGTCCAGGAAGGGAATTAGCGCCCGCTTGAAGTCGGCGAAGAAGGCATCGTAGAGGCCGGCGTTGAGCAGCTCGAGCAGGTACTTGTACTCCATGTGGAGCCAGATGGACTCGTTCTCCAGCCAGCCCGGCGTGAAGGCCCGGCAGCGTCCCAACTCGTGGGATTCACCGTTCAGCGACGCGTTGACCTTGTACATGCCCAGGTCGCGGTCGTAGAGGGCGCTCTCGCGGACGCGGACGTGAATCTCCCGGGCGCGTTCCTTATCCGGCGCGACCTTGAGCGCGTGCATCGGCCCCTCCAGGAAGAGCGGCAGGCTGTGCGGCGAGAAGGCCAGCGGGCGCACGTAGGGGCGGCCCGCCGCGTCGGTCTCGGGCGACTGTTCGTACTCGGTCACGGTGTAGGACAGGTACGTGGGCGGCGTACCGTTGTTGAGCGCGACGGCGCGGTCGAGCCCGGCCTGCACTCTGGCGCGGAAGGCGTGCAGCGCGGTGTCCAGGGCATGCGCGTCCAGGGAGACCGTCTCCCCCGAGAAGCTCCGGCGGATCCGCGCGCGGTAGCGCTCGCGAGCCGTGGCGACGGCGTCCCAGTAGACGAAGTCGCGCGCACTGCTTTCGCGCGCGCCGTCGGCGGACGCTGCCCACGCCGCGAGCGCCTCCCGGACGTCCTCCCAGAGGTCAACCTGTTCCACCGGCAACGTCACGGTGCGCGCCGCGTCCTCCGCCAGCGTATCGAGCAGGAGGTTCAGCAAACGCAGCAGCTGGTAACTCTCGCAGAGCGAGGAACCGATCAAGCCGGGCAGGCCGTTAAGGGCGTCGTACCAGCCGGGGCGCCCCGCTTCCATCTCAATGCCCATCCCCCAGGGGTCCAGCGTGGCGAATTTGAGCAGGGCCAGCGCGCACAACTTCTCGTAGACCGTGGCGCGATAGACGTCTCCGGCGGCGGTCCGCAACCAGGGCGTGCCGTCACCGTCGCTGCGCCCGGCTTCTTGCAGCGCGTGGTAGCGGCGCACGCCCCGTCCGGTGAGGACGTACTGGCGGTCGCGAGGCTGCACGGCGACGGGACTGTCGAAATAGGGCACCTGCTTCTCGAAGAGCAGCGTGCGCTTGCGGTCGGGGTAGATCGCCAGATAGCTGTCGATCAGATCGAGGAGGTAGAACCAGTGGTCGATCCAGTAGCCCTCGCCGAACTCGGCCTTGAAGTGGGCGTCGGCGTGGGCCAGCGCCGCCGTGACGAAGTCGGCGGGCGAGACGGTGAGCCCCAGGTTACGCTGATAAATAACGCGTAGCAGGCCGCCGGGCGTGAAAGGCCCCGCCAGCGCAGCGGCGAGTGGTTCCGGTCGTTCCACCAACGCCAACACCTCGGCGTGGTGCTCCGGCGCCAACGTAAAGCGCTGTCCCAGTACCACCAGGGGATTGTAGCCGTCGGCCTGGATGAGGCTGAGGAAACTCAACACGTTGAAATCGTCGATCCGTGGCTCGAAAAAGACGTCCGAGCGGCGGTTCTGCGCCACGTCGCGGTAGTTGCCGTTGCCCTGCGCGTACATCTCCGCCGCCAGGTAGAAAGCGTTGTAATCCCGCTCCATGTCGCCGTGCTTGCGGGCGTAGACGTGGTAAACGAAGGGATCGTCCTCGGGCCCCAGGAGCAGGGGCCAGCCGCCGCGCAGCGCGTTATCGAGGAAGGTCTGCCGGCAGTAAGCGTCAAAGCGGGGCTCCGCCGTCTGCGTCTTGACGACGTGGGTCAGGTCGCGGGCCAACTGGGTAGCACGCTCCCGCTGGCCTTGCAGATAGGCGGGGTGGATGAGGCGCGTCCGGTGACGTTCAAGCTGGCCCGCGTCGCCCATGTGCCCAACAATGGCGTGCAGGGTGACGCTCTCGCCGGGCGCCAGCGTAGCGGCGGCGCCGAAGAGACCACACGGCGTCCTGCCGCTCGTGATCTGGCGACGGGCTTGCAGTTCGCCCAGCTGCTGCGCTACAAACCCCAGGGGCATGTGCAGGGAGGTGTCGGAACCGAAGACCACGTCGGGATCGACGAAAGGCGGGAGCAGTGTCACCTCGCCCGCGTCCTCACAGAACGCCAGGTAAAAGTGTCCGGCGTCGATGGCGGCGACCTCGCTGGTATCCCCGGCGCTGGCCTCGAAGCGGTAGAAGGGCACGCCGGTGAGCCCGTGCGCGGTCGGTGTCACGTTGAAGACGCCCTTCCAGGCCTCCAGCGTCCGCCCCATCATCTTCAGACCCTCCTCGTCAACGCCGTAGGGCTGCACCCAGGGCAGGCCGTCGAGGAGTTCCAGCGCCAGCGGGGTCTCACGCGTGTTGGTCACGCGCACCTGCCGGGCCAGGCCGGCGAAAGGCTCGTCGCTGAGCGTGAAGTAGGTCACGGTCGTCCGCAAGCCCAGCGCCGGGTTCTCGGCCTGTAACTCCAGTTCGTTCATGCCGATCGCCATGCGCGAGCCGTCCGCCGGCGTCCAGGGGGCGAAGGGCTCGTAGAGAACGGGCGTCTCACCCAGCACCTTGACGAAGGTGCGAAAGCCGGTCAACGACGTGGTCTGATACGCCTTGTTGGCGGGTTGAAACTCCATGATGGGATTGTCGCGGTCCTCGATGCCAAAGCCGGCGATGGCCTGCCCCCGGTTGGTGTAGAAGACCCACAGGGGAATCCCGAGCGGGCCGGCGATGCCGGGCAAGAAGCTGGCAAAGGGAGGACGGGTCGCGAAGTCCTCGATAACAAAGCGCTGACGTTCGTCGAAGTAGAATGCTGACATTGAACTCTCCCAGGAATGATAAATTGGCTCTGGTGAAAAAGCCTGTTTACCGCAGAGATCACAGAGAGCATCGAGAGAAAATTGCGGTAGAACACTAACAAAACTTGAAATCTCTGTGTCTTCTGTGTGCTCTGTGGTTAGATCGACCTTCTTTCAGTGGATCCAAAATTGCCCTATTGACTTGCTGCAGGATCGAAGGCCGGGTTGGCCTCGTAGACACGCACGTAATCGACGCGCATCTGCTGCGGGAACTCCGTCGTGTCGTCCGGGTAACCGGGCCAGCGTCCACCCACAGCGACGTTGAGGATAATGAAGAAAGGATGATCGTAGACCCACTCGCCGGGCACGTCCTCGGCGGTGACTGTGCCGTAGTGCGCGTCGTCCACGTACCAGCGGATCTCCTCGGGCTCCCACTCGATGGCGTAGACGTGGAAGTCGTCGGCGAAAGCCGCGCCTTCTGGATGGCGATAGGAGTTGCCCACGCCGCTGCCTCCGGAATAGCCGGGACCGTGTACCGTGCCGTGAACGCGCTGCGGCTCGCTGCCGATATTCTCCATCACGTCGATCTCGCCGCAGCCGGGCCAGCCCTTCGTCGTGATATCCTCGCCCAGCATCCAGAAGGCGGGCCAGATGCCCTGCCCGGTCGGGATCTGAATGCGTGCCTCAATACGCCCGTAGGTCCACGTCTGCAATCCCTCCGTCTTGAGCCGCGCCGAGGTAAAGAGCTTGCCGATATACGGCTCCTCCCGCGCCTCGATGACCAGCTGCCCCTCTTCGATACGCGCATTTTCGGGCCGGTCGGTGTAGTACTGCGCTTCACCGTTCCCCCAACCTGACCCGCCGATGTCGTAAGTCCAGTTGTCCGAGTCGATCGTCTCACCGTCGAATTCGTCGCTCCAGACCAGGAGCCAAGGGGGCTCAGGCGCCGGCCGCAGCGCAAGAAACCAGAGCACCGCACCGGCAATGATAAGCATAAGTAAACTTGATAACAGGATCAGGGTCTTCTTTTTCATGTTAGTCATCCTTCGTGCGTATAGTGAGGGAGCGCGGATTGTGGCAACGTTGCGCAACCGTGATGGGCATTCTCCCTGGCACAGGTTGTAGAGCGATACGCAGCACCCTTCGCATTCCCGAGGCAACCAGGTTACTTTGCGACGTAACCTGGTTGCAGTCGCAATGTCACCCGGTTGCAGTCGCAGTGTCACCCGGTTGCAGTCGCAGTGTCACCCCGTTGCAGTCGCAGTGTCACCCCGTTGCAGTCGGACTACCACTGCTTTACATTAGACGTGCACAGGTTGATCTCGGTGAAAAGCGAACCAGAGACGTTACCCTCTCCACTCACAAGCCGTGCGGTTGCTCCCGCCGTTGCTGACCGACGACCTCGGACTGACCTTCTCGGGAGACATCTGTCCGTCCCGCAAGTCGCCGGGTGCAACGCACGTTCACGCTAGTATCTGAGAGCGTAAAGGCTGTCGCGGAGATCCCCTTAAATCCCGGCAGATCCACCATCAAGACCTTGGAGGTCTCCACCGCAACGCACTTCTCAGGTAGTAAAATTCGCCACGACTACTTCTCAGTTGTCACCGTGACGCACGTGCGTTGCGCCTTTCAGCGCTATCCACGTCCTGTAAAACGGCTACTTCTCCACGCCGGTGATGACTACGCCCTGCATAAAGACGCGCTGCGCCATGAAGAAGACGAGAATGGGGAGCACTGCCGAGATCAAGGCGGATGCCTGAATCAAGTTGGTGGCTTGTGAATAGAGATTGTTGAACGCCGTGAGGCCCACGGTGATGGGGAATTTCTCCGGATGTCCGGCGAGGTAGATCAGCGGCCCAAAGAAATCGTTCCAGGCCCAGAAAAAGTGAAAGAGGGCCACAGCCGTGAGCGCGGGCACGGATTGGGGGAGGATGATGGACCAGAAGATGCGGAAGGGTCCGGCCCCGTCGATCTTCGCGGCGTCGTCCAGTTCCTTCGGTAGACCGAGGAAGAACTGACGCAGCAGAAAGACGTTGGTGCCCCACGAGAAGAAAGCCGGCACAATGAGCGGGAGCCACGTGCCAACCCAGCCCAGTTGCAGGAAGACGAAGTACGTGGGGATCAGCGTCACGGCACTCGGCAGGATGACGGTGGAGAGCATCAGCATGAACAACACTTTTTTGCCGGGGATGCGGAAGCGCGCGAAGCCATAGGCCACCAACGACGCCGACGCCACGGCCCCAAAGGTCGTAATGCCCGCGTACATCAGGGTATTGCCCAGGAGTCGGGGAAACTTGATGGTATTCCAGGCCCTGACAAAATTTTCCCATTGCGGATCGGGTTCCCAGCTGCGCTCCAACTGCCGCCACACGCCCTCCCATTCGATCAGACCCGCCTCGGGATTCTCAGGATCAACAAAGGAGCTGCTGGAACGCCCCTTGACTACCAGCGCCAGTTCACGGATTTCGCCTTCCATGGGAACCTTGTAGATGTCATAGCTCTTGCCCTCATATTCAAGTTGGGCCTCGGTCGCCGGCCACCAGGGCGCGCCGATCTTGGAGAATTGGCTGTCGGTCTTGAGCGCGGTCACGATACCGTAGACCATGGGGATCAAGAACAAAAAGAGGACAAATACCGTCAACCCGGTCGCGCCTATGACCTGAAGCCTTTCGCGCATCTTACCTGAGATCAGTTTGCGTTGGGTTACAGATTCCTGCGTCATGTTAGAGCTCCTCCGAGGCATAGTAGACCCAGCGTTTGG